>JALSKP010000703.1 GCA_026988815.1 Myxococcales bacterium
CATTGAAACCTGGCACTTGGACGAAATATCCCCCGCCAATGAAGCCTCGGGTGTTAATCTCAAAAAGCCTATAAAGACGTCGATGTTGGACGGAAAGGCCATCGTTGAATTAAAAAAAGGTAAACCTTGGCAGGTAGATATTCAACTGCTCGACGCCGAAGTTTCCCCGATCATGATCGGTCCCTTCAGTGAAGAACATTTCTCCGAAATTCGAATTTTTGGTAATTTGAGCCCCGAAGGCGAAATGAAAAGCGCGCTTCCTGTCGCGCCGAACTGGTGGAAAAAATCCACTTCAAAAGAGGAACCATGAATATTGAACTCAATGGGGAAACCAAGGTTTTGGAGAAGGAAGTCACCCTTGTTGTATTTTTGGAAGACCTTCTAAAAGAAAAAATGACAGGACTGGCGGTTGCGATTAATGGCTCCGTTATCCCCAAAACAAAATGGGAAACAACATCGATAAAAAACGAGGATCGCGTGGAGTTGGTCCGAGCAACCCAAGGTGGTTAAATGAGTCAAGATATCCTCGTCTTAGGTGATCGAAAATTTTCGAGCAGGCTTCTCGTCGGTACTGCGCGCTACCCCAACAATGAACTTATGTTGAACGCTTTGACTGAATCAGGGACCCAACTTGTGACCCTTTCAATACGCAGAATCGACATTAATGCAGCCCAGGAAGAGGGCGGAATTCTTGATTTAGTCTCCGATGCCTTCACTCTCTTACCCAATACTGCGGGCTGTTATACCGCCAAAGATGCTATTTTTACCGCGCAATTGTCGCGAGAAGCGCTAGGTACCAATCTCATCAAACTTGAGGTCATCGGTGATGATAAAACCTTATTGCCCGATAGCGAAGAATTACTCCGAGCGGCAAGGGAGTTGGTCGCCGACGGGTTTGATGTCATGCCCTACTGTAACGACGATCCGATTCTATGCATGAAATTAGCGGACGCGGGGTGTATCGCCGTGATGCCCCTTGGATCCCCGATTGGCAGCGGAGCGGGGATTAGAAATCCTTATAATTTTCGGATTATCCGAGAACGTATTCAAATTCCGATCATCGTTGATGCGGGCATAGGCACTGCCAGCGAAGCCGCTTTTGCGATGGAACTCGGCTGCGATGGCGTTCTATTAAACTCAGCTATTTCAGGCGCAAACGATCCTATTCGGATGGCACGTGCCTTTAAAAATGGTGTTCTTGCAGGGCGCGATGCCTATCTTGCCGGACGTATTCCTATGCAATTTCACGCCACGCCCAGCTCGCCAACCCAAGGCTTGGTGTCATCTGGATCTTCTCATTCAAAATAAGCTGCCCGCCGTATATGCCATTCTTGATTTCCAAGTATGCCAAGAGCGAGCATTGAATCCCTTAGACCTTGTTAGCGCTTGGATCGATGCAGGTATTTCTTTCGTCCAAGTTCGAGCTAAAACCTTAAGCGATTTGGAAACCTGGAATTTTGCCGAATCGGTTCGCAAGGTAACATGTGACGACGGGATTATACTTACGATTAATGGTCGTCTTGATATCGCCCTTGGGCTTGATTTTGAGGGCGTTCATTTTCCATCAAAGGGTTTACCGATCCAGAAGGTGAGAGAAAAATACCCTCAGTTGGTCTTGGTTTCCTCTTGTCATAATGGCGAAGACATCAAAGCGAGCGGAGCCGCGGACGCGATCACTTTGAGTCCGGTATTCAACACCCTTTCCAAACACGATGATAGGCGGACGCCTCTCAGTTTAGAGCATTTTGACGCGTTACAGAAAACCTTCGAGGGTACCTGCTATGCTCTAGGCGGAATTGAGGAGGACAAGCTTGGCCTTCTTGGCCAACGTTCTATCGCCTCACTGGGATATTTGTGTTGTGAAAAAGCCTACGAACACGCAAGCGTTCTCATTCAGAGATAATTGGTGGGAAGTGCTAGATTCAATGTGGGAGGTAGGTTGGCAATTTTTAATCCAGCTAACTCTAGGACTGGGGCTACCTTTCTGAGATCCATAACAGTTCCAACGCTTAAAAGTTCGGCAGGTGCTATCCAACGGGCATCAATACATTCACGAGGGCGCAATTTTAACTGGCTCCGTTCCGACACCAACCGACATAAAAAGAAATGGGCGCCGTCGAATTCGGCGAGTCCGTCTTGTACGGCAACGCGAAGACCGGTCTCTTCAAAAGCTTCTCTAACTGCTGCAACGTCAGGACGTTCGCCTCTCCACATCGTGCCACCAGGTGGGCACCACTGACCGGGTCGACCAATTTCAAAAGATCGCCTTATGATCAGAATTTCACCTTCATTTTCTATGATTGCCCAAGCCGAACTCATCGAAACCTTCCTCTTTCAAACTTCTCTAAACCTTAACGTTTAAGAACGCATATTTCTTCCATTGAATTTACAGATCTTTTTCCCGATAGCGAGAACTTTCCTTAAAGTTCGAATTTTCGATATGGAAGTGCGTTTTGGAATCTTCTTTTCGATGAAACATATTGCAGTTGATCCACATTCGCCGTAGAAATATTTAAATTCAATTCTTGGAGTTTTATGAAAAAGAGAATCATCCTTTTGCTAAGTATCTTAATGTTTTCAGCCTCACCCGCTTTCGCACGCTCCCCCTTTTCAGGCAAGCCCATTAAAAAAGCGGGTAATTTCGGGGTTGGCGTCGGCGCGGGAACCCTCGCGACTGGCCTTTCCATGAAGTATTTTTTGTCCGACTCGACATCCGTCCAAGGCAATGTTGGATTCTGGCGAGGATGTTTTGGGTGCGGAAGATTCAGAGGGAATTTTTACAGCGACGCGCTTGCATTGAGCGTCGATTTCCTTCTCGAAAGAGGTCCCCTCGGTGGTGATAGCCAATTTTCTGTTGACTGGGAAATAGGAGCGGGTGGCGGCTTGGGCTTCAATGACAACGCGAACCTTGGTTTAGGTGTTTCGGGAGTTTTAGGTCTTCAATTGAACATTCACGCGATTCCGATCGATCTTGTGATAGAATTTCGACCGGGAATAATTATCGTACCTGATGTGTATCTTAACCTCGTCGATTTCACCGGACATGTGCGATACTATTTCTAAAGGACGATAGATGATCAAACTTATTTTACGCCTGCTGATCAATGCTGCCTCGATTTGGGTTGCCGCGCATTTCATTGATGGCATAACGCTGGATACCAATAATCTCGTCGGCGTTGCTATTGTCGCCCTCATTTTCGGATTCGCGAACGCGATCATAAAACCAATTTTGAAGTTTTTCAGCTTCCCTTTTATCGTTTTAAGTTTGGGATTATTCACCCTTCTCATTAACGCGGCCCTCCTCTGGGGAACGGCGGCCTTAACAAGCGCGTTGAGCGTTCAAGGTTTGATGCCCGCCGTTTTCGGTAGCATTATAATCGGTCTGGTGAGTTGGGTCCTCAGCATCTTTGTTGATGATAAAGACGACGACTAAAAAGCGGTGTCGAGTACAGGAATGCTGTGAAAGGGATTATCGACGTGAAGTCCTTTTCCTTTTTCGAGTTGAAGCGCTTCAATCGCCTCCCTGGGGTGGTCAAATTGTTGAATATTCATGGCGTCTAACTCCCGCATTTTTGGTGCACCAACCAAAACGATTTGGCATTTTTTCAGCGCCTGGGCAAGAACGTAGGCGCGTTGTTCTCCTCCTTCGCACGCATCATCTGGTCCCAAATTTAGGAGGTCATTTAAAAGTCGATCACGCCTTAAAAGCATGCGTTTTGCGCAGGCCTTTTCCCCTTTTCCCTTTCCTATTTTTTCAGGACAGGGTGCCTCTAAGACAATCGTTCCGCCTTTTTTTAACGCACAATGTTTTACCAAACTCAGATAGGTTGCCGCTCGACTGGCTTGATAAAAATTCTGAGCCTTGGCCTTTCCAGGTTTTACCCACATCCAATCAAAAAGCTCATCCACTCTGCGAAATTGCGTTTTTTGGGCGAGCTTGCTCGCTTGATCGAAGGCCAGCTCAGCCTTGTCGAAAAATATCTGAGATTGGCCAGGTACGCTGAGCAAGGCGTAGATATCCGGTAAGTCTTCTACCGCTTTCCAAAGGGCATCATGAAAAGGATTGCCTTCAAGAATACCCAGCCCGACATTTTTGTTTTTTAACAAGAAAGGATGATGCATTTTAGCTATCGATCTTGCATCGGCGCATCCAATTGCGAGGCCCTTCACGCCTCCCGAAAATCCTGCGTATTGATGGGCTTCCACCACACCAACATTGATAAGGAGATCTGCTCCGAGAATGGCTCGCCGATGAAAAGAAACGCCGCTCTGGGTGCGTTCTAATGCTCCACTTAGAGGACGATGTTGCTTAATTTCAATACAAAAACGTTGGCTGATTAAAGTAAGTGGATTTAGTTCTTTTACGTTCATCATTCGATGAAGTCCCAGGGCGACATAGATTCGAATCTCAGCTTTTAGATCTCGTAGATGTTCGATCAACGGAACCAAGGTAAGGATATAATCTAGGGACCGGGTTGCGTCCGGAACAACGATGGTAACACGTTTCTTTGTGAAGCGTTCGAGCTTTGATTTGGTAAAAACATCTGTCATACAGTACCGAGTTGGAATAGAGTAAACTGTAGTCTTTCGGAACCACCGAAGGTCGTCTCCAAGTAAATATGGCACTTTTTAGCAAATGAAGGAATGTTTATGTCGTTGAATATACTCATCACGATCGCCTCCCTAGGATTTGTGTTATTGCTGATACTTCCCGTGCTCTTCAAAGGACTCAAGAACCGGGGTCTGCGAAGAAATGGGATTCCCGCCCAAGCTAAAATCGTTCAAGTGGTGCACACTCATACGAAAGTAAACCACAACCCGGTTCTCATTATCACCGCTCTGGTCATCAACGAGCATGAAAGTTTCAGGTGGTGATCAAAGAAGCGGTATCCTTGTCTCGTTCTCATCAACTTGCAGGCTGCGTAAATATCAGGAAGGAAAAAAATCTGGGTTAAATACGATCCTCAGCATCCAGAGAGTTGCAGTCTCGACCTTGGTAAAACGTCTTCCCGCATGTCCTAATTATTTCGTTTTCGTAAAGATATCATTTCCTAAGTTCACATTGCATTTTACAATTTCTGCGTTAGATTAGCGACATCCACATACTTCCGAAGGAGGGAGACAATGAAAACGATTATGTTATTGAGCATACTATTATTGTTCGGTTGTGCATCAAAATTTGGCAGGAAGGTTGAGAACCGTTTTCCGTCAAAATCCGAACTTGTAAAATTAAAAAGTTCCACAACAACATCGACTTATCTTGAAGATCGAACGCCGGGAAAACGCGTTGAGACATGGAAGCTGACAGGACCCTTGCCGACACAAATCGGTGAGTCGACCGCCGTTGCCTCTAATCCCTTCGAAACTCTTTTGGCGCAAAATTTGGGATCCAACCCCAGCGTCAATATGACCGATTCGATGAATTGCGCTGCACGAGAAATTGCGATTTTTCAGTCCAAATACAACGCACCTCCTTTTCAATCTTTAAAGAGATTTATCACCAGCCGTTGTGGATCCATAACCCCTAATACAAATACAATCACCTTTGATGGGGGAAAGGCGACCGAGGCGCAAGCTCTGGCAACCCTTGAACCCCAGCTCAAGCAGTACGTTGATCAATTCTCGGGTTTTTCGGGTCGCGTTAATATGGGAATTGCATTTGCAACATCTGATGCGCGATCGACGGTCATCATCTCCTACGAACAACCTTCAGTTAAGATCAAGCCAACGTCCATTAATGTGCCCAGCGGCACCTTCGTTATTGAAGGGGTGATCGAAGACAAAAAGGTTCCTGAACGCTTCGCTGCGCGTTTCACTAAAGGCGAATTTGATACTGGAAAATGTTTAGCTCAACCGGTGGATTCGCCCGCGTTCAAGTTTGTATGCCGTTTGGATACCACGGACGAATCAGCCTATCTCCAAATTTCATCCCAGAATAAAGACGATCTTTTTGCAACCTACGTTGCGCGGATTCTTCTTTTTCCGGGCTTGGCGACAACAACAAATGCTGAAGGCGTGCAAACCCCTTCCCTTTACAATGTTTACACGCCACCTACAACGCGCCGTATTTTGAACGCCTCAACCAAAAACATCAAACAGAATACGACTCTAGAAACAGTAAACGAGCTTATCAATCGCGTACGTTCAAGTGCGGGACGTCCTCCTATTGAAGGGCATGTAGCGCAATCAGAATCCATTCAATCCCTCACACCTGTATTTTTCGAATCGATGAACGACTCTCAAAAAATGAACAAAACCGTGCTCGGTATGATGGCCGGTTGGGAGATTAATGACGAGATTGTGAACGCCGATTTTTCAAGCAATTACGTGGATAGTGAGGACCCCGCCGAGGTCATTGAGGCCTTTTTGGAAACACCAGGAGGAAGAAAAACTCTGCTCGATAAGTCGGCCAGCGCCTTTGGTTTTGGCACCCTCAGCAAACCGGGATCGGGCATGGGTGCTATTTTTGTTTCCTATAATTTCGTGACCAATGAGCATTCCAATAAGCGTATCAAACGTGTGGTTGCCGCTTTAAATCAAGAGAGAAAAGCGCACGGAATGAAGCCGATTAAAGAAAATCGAACCACCCGTGCCAGAGCCGAGGGGTGGGCCAAAGAGTTAGAAAAAGGCGCCCTTATCGAAGACATTGCCCAAGAATTAATGCAGGCCTATCTTGATGAAACGGGTAAGCAGAATGTGCATTCCTATATGATGCTTGTACCGAATTTAGATGATATTAGTTTCGACGCCACGCTTGTGAACAAACGTACCCTTAAACCATCGTTCGTTGTCGCCCCCTATAAACCCCTCAATTCGCCATGGACCTTTTACGCGATAATCATCGCCTACTAGGTTTCATTTGTTGGGTTTCCTCGCTTTGCCTAATAAGCCCGAAGGTGCGTAGAATCTTACAAACCTAAAACAGGAATTAAAGATGGTAGATTATCCTAAATGGCATCGCGTAGATCCGAAATCCTTCGTGTTATCTCAAGCCCCTACAAAGACTAAAGAAGATCTCGACGGCAATAAGATAAGTCGTAAAGATGCTTACAAAGTTTACTTGGAAAATATCGAGGCTCTCAAAGTTCTACAATTCAAAATGTGGGTCGAGAAGAAGACAAGTTTGCTGATCGTTTTTCAGGCGATGGATACCGGTGGAAAAGATGGCGCGATTCGAAAGTGTTTTGGTCCGCTCAATCCTCAGGGCGTATTGACCCACGCCTTTAAGGTTCCGAGCGACGAAGAAGCCTCCCACGATTTCCTTTGGCGGATCCATAAATTTGCGCCCGCTAAAGGTATGATTCAAATCTATAATCGAAGCCATTATGAGGATGTTCTGGTTGTTCGCGTTCACGACTATAAACCCGAAGCGGTCTGGAAAAAGAACTACCAACACATCGTAAATTACGAAGAGCTACTCGCCGATTCTGGAACGCTGGTTCTCAAGTTCATGTTGAATATTTCTTTGGACGAACAAAAAGAACGTCTGCAGGAACGTCTGGACGATGAAACGCGCCATTGGAAATTTTCATCGGGAGATTTGAAGGAAAGAAAATTATGGCCTGATTATATGGACGCCTTTCAGGAAGCATTGGTGAAAACCTCAACGCCAAGCGCACCTTGGTATGTTATTCCGGCGGATAGAAAATGGTATCGAAATTATGCGATTACGACGATCGTTCGACAAACCTTAGAGAGTCTTGATATGTCATGGCCGAGTCCCGAAGAAGGTCTTTCAAAGATCGTCATCGAATAATGATGTAGACTCGTTTGGGTTATTCCATCGCTAATTTTTGTAAATAATCCACAAGAACATGTTTGTGTGTTGTTGGATTTTCTTCTTTGGGTCCTGATCGTTTTCGTAGATCATGGGCGATTTTGTAACCTGTAGTAAACACAAAAACAACATGTGTAAATTTCGTAACTATCGACATAGACGTATTCTGTCCGTTGTTCGGGCCTTGTGTTTGGCGCACTAAATCCTTAAGTTGGCGACAAACCAGACAAAAAGGAGTTCACCCATGAGTGATATCGAAAACGCGTCTAAGCGCTGGATTGAGGAAGGGAAAATCTACAAAGATGCGATCAATGCATGGCTTGATGTTATCTATCTTGAACAGAAAAGCCCTGAGGATCCTGAACCCAAAGAGACCAGAACAGACCTCGCTGCTTTCGTAAGAGACCAGATCATCGCCTTAAACGCATCCGGGGAACACGAAAAATTGCGCGCTCTTTTTCCGCCCGATAACGAGCCTTTTGGGAGCTTATATGAGGAGGAGTTTACCCAAGTTGTATTCGATGTTCTATACCTACCTGATAGCCGAATTCTTGCCACTGTGGGAGGATGGAATAGTAAACAAGTCTACCTTATAGATGACGATAGGACCACAAAACAGGAGGGCGTGATAGCCTTCGGTTCGTCGCATGATAAAAAATATTTCGCAAAAGCCGTCGCCGATCGTATCGATATTGTTGAGGGATGGGATGGGGAGGTCCAGTGTTCGCTTCTCTATCCTGAGCATTATGGGAGCGATTTCAATACACGTTTCCCCGGCCTTGAATCTCCAAGCGAGGGACAGGAATTTGGCATTGAGAGTATTGAGGTCTTTAACGATGGGGAGTCACTTCTTCTGTGTTCGAGTTCCGGTATTTATGTCATTGATAAAACCAAGGTTCAGCTTTTGCATCCCGACATAACGACACCCTATTTCGCGGAGAGTATGGAGGATAATCCGGGGATTGACATGAGTTATGCAAATGCCGATCTCTCGCCTGATAACGTCTACATTTCTTTGGGAGATAAAGATTCTTCACATCTTATTTTCAAGAGCGATCATCCAGAGGAGCATGTTGGGACGTGGCGACAGTTTTCCGATATCGACCCTCGTTCAGCCTATCCACACCGAAGTAAATTCAACTATCTTCTCAACGATGAAGAGGACGAAAATAAGAAGAATCCGCATCTTGCTTTAAGCTCCTGTCATTTTTCATCAAGTGCGACGATCGGTATTTCACTGTCCAAATTAAGCGAAGGATTTACCGCATCGGGATACGACGCTGATGAAGCATTGGACTTTATTGATGAAAGAAGTTGGATCTATTCGATACTCCCAAGTGCGGTCGGTTATTACTTAGGCTCAAACAACGGTTACATTTGGTACAAATATTACCGTGGTGATTTTCAGATAGGCTACCTCCATATCGGTGGCACAATCATGTCGATGGATCTTTCTGAGGACCGAAAAACCTTGGTTGTAGGCACCTATAGCGGCCAAGTTGTCAAACTCGTATATGCGGGAGACGATACAATGACGAGAGACAAAAACAATCGAAAAGATCCCTATTTGATAACCAACCTTGCTTGGGTTGATGAGAAACGATATTTATTTTGGCGAGGAATGGAGCCAATGAAATGGTAAGTAGCGATACGATTTATCTTCTATTAAGTTCCCTCTCTTAGGCGAGGGAACTTAAGGTCAACCGTGCCGGCTTTGACTTTATTATTCTTCGAAGGAGCACGAAGCGTTCTCTTTAATCGTCTTTATCCAAAAATAAGCTCGCCTTATGCTCAGATTTTGAGAGGTGAAGATGGGCTTATTACAAAACGGAAAATGGGTAGATCAGTGGTACGATACAAACAAAACCAAAGGTCATTTTAAACGTTCTGTATCTCAATTTAGAGATCGAATTTCAGAAAATGATGAGACCTTTCCCGCAGAAAAGAATCGATACCATCTTTACATTTCCTATGCCTGTCCGTGGGCCCACCGAACGTTAATTTTTAGGAAAATAAAGGGATTAGAAAAGATGATTTCTTTTTCTTCAGTCCACTGGTTTATGGGTGACCAAGGTTGGACCTTTGCGTCCAGTCCGGGTCAGGTTGATGAAATTAACGGTCGTCGATTTTTGCACGAAATTTATACACAGGTTGAAGGTGAGTATTCGGGGCGGGTTAGCGTACCCGTGTTATGGGATAAAAAGACAAATTGAATCGTAAGCAATGAGTCTTCGGAGATCGTTAGGATGTTCAACTCTGCTGCTGATCGCCGACTTTGCGATACCAAGTTGATCGGCTGCTTTGGTAATCGTTCCTGCTTCAACGATTTTTACGAAGATTTTCATTTCTAAAAACTGGCTCATCTCATTCTCCAAAATATCAACAATTCCGATTCTATGCAGCTTATTGATTCCAAGGGGTACGAATAATGTACTTATTGTGCTCCAAATAGGAACGAGGAGTTCCAAAACATAGGCTTTATTTATCAAAATTGTAAGGTTAGGGTGCGTTTGTTCACACATTCCAATCTCTGAGGTCGGAATACAAAAAGGAAAAAAATGAAAGCATTAATAATTATCGCACTTGTCGGATTCTCAATGGGATGCAAGAGCGAACTTGACGGTAAAACGAAAGCCAAGGTTTCTGAAGCGAAAGAAATCGTAAAGAAGGTGGAGAAGAAAGTTGAAGAGAAAGGCACTACCGACGTTGCGTCAAAAACGATGGCCCTCGCTAAAACCTCCTATTTCGGATTCGTAGGCGCGAAAGCGGTCGGCGATCACGCAGGTAATTTCACGGATTTTAACGGGAGCATTTCCGTAAAAGGTAAGGTTGTAGAGAGTTTGAAAATTCAGGTTAAAACAAGTTCTTTGATCGTTGATAAAGGCGATATGACCGATGAATATCACAAGAAACTAGGATCCCACTTAAAGTCGCCGGATTTCTTCGACGTTGCAAAGTTCCCAAAAGCGTCCTTCGTTTCGACGCAAATCAAGGAAGACAAGAAAGGCACAACAACTCATCTCGTTACAGGAAATCTTAATATCCGTGGCGTAAAGAAATCCGTGAGCTTCCCTGCGACAATTACCTTCGATAAGGGCGTCGTCAATGCTTCGGCTGAGTTCAAAATCAATCGTGGTGATTTTGGAATCGTCTACAAAGGGATGGCCGATAACCTCATCAAAGAAGAAGTTCTTCTCAAGGTTAAATTTTCATCTAAGGGATAATTTCCTTGGGCGCCACATTTTCGAAACGCCAAAAAACATCTTCCTTCAAAAAAGATGCTTTATCTTTCATAAAGGGGCCCTATCTTCTTAGCGACGTAGGTGAGGTCCGAATATGCAAAGTGTTATAGATGTAAATCCAAGTAATTTTCAAAAAGAAGTCATCGATAGATCTAACGATGTGCCGGTTGTTGTGGATTTTTGGTCGCCAAGTTGTGGTCCGTGTATGGTTTTGGGTCCCCAGCTCGAAGAGCTTGCTGCCCAAGGTGACGGAAATTGGATTCTTGCGAAAGTAAATACGAGTGATCCACAGAATCAAAATTTAGCGATGGATTTTCGCATTCAGGGTATTCCCGCGGTGAAGGCGTTTAAGAATGGGAAAGTTATCGACGAATTCGTCGGAGCCCTCCCTCGACCTCAGGTGGAAGCGTGGTTGAAGAAATTTCTACCCAACGATCTTGATACCTTGTCAGTTGCGGGAAGAGAAGCGTTGGAAAAAGGCGAATTGGAAACAGCGAGTCAGATATTTACCGCGCTCAAAGAGATGAAGGGTGACGATCCTCGTGGCGCTCTTGGTCTTGCCGAAATTGCGTTGGCCAATGAAGACAAACCGACAGCTCTGCGTTTATTCGAAAGCATAGATGAGTGGAGAATTAAAGAGGTCAAGGCCTGGCATGCTAGGGTTTGGCTCCTTATCGAAGCGTTCGGAAAAGATATATCGGTTTACGAAAAAGCGATCCAAGACAATCCCTTGGATTACGACGCTCGTTACGAGCTGGCGATGCTTCACGCGACAGCCAAGGAATATGAGTCAGCCCTTGAGCAGTTGATCTATATCGTTTCAGTCAATCCGACATTTCGCGAAGAGGCCGCTCGCCTTGCCGCAATTCGCCTCTTTGAACTCATCGGAGTGGATACGGAGATGGCGATGGAATGGCGAAAGAAATTGGGTAGAGCGATGTACTAATTTCTTTTTTTTTGGATACAAAAAAAGCCCCTTGTCGGAGCGATTTCTTTCGTTTTTCGATTTTAGCTTTCTAAGGCTGAGATGACTTTCTCGCCTAATTTGTTGAGTGAATCAACCTGGTTCGATGTAATTCCAGCGAAGAATTTTTCGTCAGCTTTTGCAACAGCTACGATTGCAGTGTCAGCAACTTTTTTCCCTTTAGCGTAGAGCTCAAGATTATTTGCGCGCTTGTCAGTTTTTGATTTTTTGATCTTAACAAGTTTTTTGTCTTGGAGTCCGCGAACAGACTTCGAGATCGTCATCTTATCGATATTGGTTTGGGCAACAAGAAGGGCCTGAGTAACATCTTGACCATCTTTCTCAAATCCAATCATTGCTGCAAGAATGGCGAATTGTGTTTGAGTAATTTCGAATTCTCCAAGAACCTCAGCGAGGTTTCTTTGCCAAAGCGCAGTGAGTTTCCAAAGAGTGAATCCGGTCGTTGATTTAGCCATTATATTTCCTTTTGTTGGAGGTTATTATCAACTACTTACACGTCTTTGCTTGGAAGGTAAAGAAAATTGTAAAAAAACCTACTAAGTTTCATAGATTATGAACGAAAGGAAGACGCTCGATTGGTCCCATTGGCTCCTTGTTTTCCGATTTGTGGATCTACCAAAAGGATATCGAAGATGGCCCAAGGTCGATTGTTTATAGGACTATAAGAGGTTTCGTTTTAAGGGAAGGCGAGGATTATCAGTCAGGTTTTAGTCAGCGAGAGTGTCGTTCAAAAGAAGGGGAATGTTCTGTGATTTTATTATCGTAGCGCGAAGCTATGTAACTTTCGTTACTAATCATCTTAGTAAAGTAGCATATATTTAGTGATTGTATCGTTTTTCTTTGAGTGTGGAGTCAAGATTCATGAACCATTGATCCTCTGCACCATCGGTACAACTATAATTGAGCTCTGTTAGTTCTGGTTCTACAGTATCTCCTTCTTTGTTGACGTTCTTCTTTTTGTCTTTCTTCTTCTTTTTGGGACGCAAAATTTTCTTATCGAATTCATCGAAGCAAAGACCACCACGACACGACCCGCCAATGGGACAATCGGGGTTTCTCTTCATAAAGTAGAGAATAATTTCCCCCTCTTCGGGTTTGTCTTTTACATTAAGGCGTTGGAATTTGACTTCCAGGTGGACGCGGGCTCTGGACCCGTCGACCTCGCTTTTGATAATCCTAAACTCGCGAATATCCAACATTTCCGGTTTCATCAGAAATAGTTTTTCGATTGTTCGGCCGATATCAACACGGTCCCTTTCCAGCTTGTGGTGATAGAGCGAGGCCTGTCGAAAATCTTTAAACTGCACATCTGCTAAGAATTTTTCCGAGAGCTCATTGACCAATGCCGTCTTTCCAAACTTGGGGCCGTAATAAAGGGCGCCAAAAACACCGGCCATGAGCAAGACGAGCGACAATGTGATGAGTGTTGTTTTGCGCATGTCTACTCCAAGGGTCGCGTTCTTAAAAATTCGCCCATTTTTTTCAAAACAGGTTCCAGCATCGATGTACGTCTAAAAATAAGTCGAAAAGAATCGCTTTGTAAGTTCTCATCGTCACAAAGACGAACCAAGATTCCCTCCTCCAATTCGCGGTGCACCATGTATTCGGGGACGACGGCGATGCCTTCCTGCCTGAGAAGAAGTTGAATAATCGCTGCACCGGCGCCGCAAGAGCGAATTCTTTTGAAGGAAATATTACCAACCTTTGACGTGAGATAACGGGTCAAAGGAAGGGAGCTATTGATGTCGAGAAGGACGTGATCCTTAGCGTCGCTAAAGTTATCAAAAGGACATTGCTCAAGAAGCTCAGGCGTGGCCACGAAGACATAATATTCAGGATGCAAAAATTCAGATAACCACGAACTTCGAGCGATGGGTGCACTTGTGATAATCCCATCTACCTGGCCCATCTGTAATTTGCTTTCGATATCTTGGCCGGAGCCAAAATACATATCAATATCCCAATTGGGGTAGAGATTTTGAAGTTCCAGGACGCTCGGAAGGACCCAAGACATCCCGAGTTCGTATCGCGTGGCGAGTGTAATGTGGGCTGGAGGTTCGCAATCTTCGACGACTGCGTTAATGCAAGCTCGCGAGTCCCGGATTGTAATTTCTGCCACAGGGACAAGACGCCGCCCAGCTTCGGTTAATTCCACATGACGAGTCGTTCTTACAAAGAGGCTCACCTTGAGTTGGTCTTCAAGTTGACGAATACGTTGACCAAAAGCGGCAGGGGTTAGGGCCATTTGTTGAGCTGCTTGACGGAAATTCAGATGCGTCGCCCCTGCGATAAAACATTGTAGATTTTCTATAGAGGGAAGATGTCCGAGTCCGATCATGGGTCCCTCTCTAGTGGGCT
This sequence comes from Myxococcales bacterium, assembly GCA_026988815.1. Lineage (GTDB taxonomy): Bacteria > Myxococcota_A > Bradymonadia > Bradymonadales > Bradymonadaceae > CALJNB01. The sequence goes on from JALSKP010000703.1 coordinate 14,363, forward strand.
ATACTTCGAAAATTTGGTCTATTTCAGCGTCAACTTTTTCGGGTTCCTGACCTTTTACCAAGCCGATTTCTTGAACGAGCAGTCGCTTTGCGATCTCCAACATTCCTTTTTCGCCTGAGCTTAGGGTCTTTCGGGTTCGCAACATGTTTACATCTCGAATAACTTCGGCGATCCGGTAGGCGTCGCCCGAGTTAATTTCGATACCGTAGGCACGCTGTCTCCGATTCCAAGCTTGCATGTCAATTTCAACATCCCGGATACGAAGAAGATCGTAAATTTCTTCGATTTGCTTTTCGTTGATAAGCGGTCGCAAACGGACCTCTTCAACATTACCAACCGGAATTTTCATTTTTGTATTTGTGGCCAATGTGAGTAACTCATAGAATTCTTGAGTTTCACCCATAATCGTCATGGTTAAAATATCACTAACCCGGGCAACCCCAAATTTAGGGTAAACCATCAAATCACCAACTGAAAGCGCTTCTGATTCTGCCATTTATATTGAGCCTTTTGTTTCGATAACTAACACCTAGCCTATCGCCGCGATCAAGACGCGACAAATATTACAAGATTACACGATAAAAACAAAGTGGATTATTTCTTTACCGCTTTAACTTTTTTACGTTCAAGATCGAGCAACTTTGAGGTCGAAAAAGTTGCGATTTTTTTAGCGTAATCCGCGTTTCCACCAGAAAAATGCTTTTTTGTAATGACATCTACTAAAGCTTCTCTTGTTTTCCATTTGGAGATAAGGGTCTCGTTTGCAGCAAGCAAACGAAGAAGTTTAATATTACTCATCACGCTAATTCTGTTTTCAAAATGTTCTTTTTCTTCGTTCTCAGGGCAGGTCAAAAAAGCGAGAACTTTTTTAGCTAGCTTTTCTTTAGAACCATGAATTTCGTTTACTTTTTGAAGAGGGCTTTTTTTTGCCATTTCGGACTCCTGGATGTTCGCCGCCATGTGTTTCTAGCCCGGAGTGAGGTAGAAGACGTAGGCAACTTGTTTATTTTGAGAATCTAAATAAGATGCTCATCCGCTTTTGGCGGCGGCGATATATACCAAAGGTGACCCATGAAAGCAAGCTTCGCATCCCTCCTCGTGATCTTCGCGCTCTCCTGCACGCAGGAAACCGAGGGTTCCAAATCCTCAAGCACAGACGAAGAATCGAAAATAGAGACGAAAAAACAACAAGAACCCAAACGTATTCCACCCAAAAACGTCGTTTATGAAGAAGGACCTCTACCATCCTCAGACGCTGTTATCGGCCACGCCGGCGAGGTTAGCGTTAACGTGGGCGACTTTGAGTTTGCGTCGAAATTAGCCCTCGTTGTCGCAGGAAAAAAAGATCCCACCCTTCCCGCAGATCGTATGGCTCTACCCCATGTTCATTTTACGATGACCCAATCTTTGCTCTCTCGCCGGATGGCGAAAAAAAAGGCCCTTGAGCGAGGCCTCAAGGTCAGTCGGGAGGAAGCCATCGCTTGGATCGCAAAACAAAAGCAACTTGCCTACCTAACCGAAAAAGATGCGAAGGCGGATGAGATTCTCAAACCTTATGCGATCACTTACGACCAATTGATCGATTTTGCGAGCTATGAGGTCTTTGTCGAAAAGTTCGTTGAGTCGGAACTAAAAGCCGTCGAAAAAGATGAAATCTGGAAAGCTTATGCCGCGGAAAAAAATCGAGTTAAGGCACTTGTGGCCTCAGCTCATAATATTCCTAAAGGATCTGAGATCGATGCCTTCGTTGAAAAAAACGAAAAACGAATCGTAACTTATTTTGAGAAAAATAAGAAAAAATTCAGAAATCCAAAACGTGTTAAATTGGACATTTTACAACTTAAACCCAAAGATAAAGACAGGAAAGAAGAAATACTGAAAAAGGCCAGCGAGGCCCTCCGAAAGGGCGAAAGATTGGAAGATATCGCCAAAAAATATGACCTCATAAAAAAAGAAAATAGTAAGCTCATTTACCAGGAGAACGCCAAAGCCTTTAAATCTAAGTTGGGGAGCGTAGGGTGGGAAAAGAAAGGACCCAGAGGAAGCTATGCTTGGATGGTGCGTGGATTCACTCCTTCTTCAGAGGGCGAGTTAAACCGCTCAACCCGGCGAGAAATCGCTGCTAAATTACTTCGCAAAGAAACGATAAGTCCAGCGTTAGTCGAACGTATGGAACTCGCCAAAGTTCGCGTTCTGAAAAATATGACGGTCAAAAATGCAAAGAAAAAGGGTACGAAACTAACGGTTTTGGGCCTTCGATGGAGAGTGAGTGAGTTTACGAATCGAGGCGTTATTAAAGAATTTGGACTTGTTGAGAATCTCGTTAAAGACGCATTTGAGCACGAGGTGGGGTTTATAGGAGGACCGCTCAAATCTAGAGAATACGCATATATTTATAAAATCCTCAAAAAAGAACATGCCAATCGCGCCCTCTTTGATAAAAAGTACGATGAATTTCGGGTCGCTTACCTGAACGCCAAGCGAAGCCAAGTGATGCCGATTTTTATGTCTCAGTTCACCAATACCAATATTGATACCAAAGCCCTACGCATTAAATGGGGCGTCTTACAAAAGAAGTCTTAAACATCGATTACTTTATTTTTTCTTCAATCTTTACCCCATGAATAATGACTTTTTGATCTGATTCACTACGATTGTTGGTCGCACCAATCTGAACAACATCAAATTGAATAGGCTCTCTGATAAACAGCATCGTTTCCGGGGATAATTCCTGAATCGCATCTCTAATGAGAACCGGATCCAAAATTATCGTTCCTTTCATGCGGAGCACATCTACAAATGTTCCTTGGTTAAGAACGCGAAGGATACAATAAGAGCTCGCCTGTTCGAGATCGAAGGTGGCCAAAGAAAGCGCCGACTTCTCGTTATCGACACCAAATTTGAATTCCACTTCAATGATCGTCCTACGATCGAGCTCAACGAAAAAATCTGATCGAAAGCTAGAAAGACGGGCTTTGATCGTTTCATTGTTGTCGCGACCGGGAAGTTCGCCGCGATCTAAAATCAGTCGACCATCCGCCGCAATCCCGCTCCTGTCCCTTTTCCGTCGATTTCAACATCGTCGGTATCCTCGATATCGAGAAGCGTACTGAAGCCAAGCGTTTTTTTTACGGTTACACTGAAGGTCATTTTGACAACATCCCCTGTAGCAAATTTAAACCGAATTTTCCTAACCCCATCTTCAACACCACTCCATTTGCTCGGCCGAGTACTAAATTCCATGCCTCTCTCTGAGAGTTCCATTGAATTCGCGGGAGCATTAGGATGTGAATTTTGAATTTGACCCTATGCATTTAGACCAATCAGGCTGGCCGGTACTTGATCGTAGAGGCTCACACGACAGTGACATAAGAAAAAAAACGTACCAAATAAAATAACGCTTACTTACACTCAAGTAGGGACCTTTTGAAGATAGGTTAATGTGATTTCTATTTAAACGATTTTCTTAAATTCACGATAAAAAACGAAAAAACCCCGCATAAGCGAGGCTTTTTCGGCGTTCCCATTTGAGGCGTCACAAATTATGTGCGTGTCCACCACCCATATCATCCAAGAAAGTTCGGTTTTAGTCAAAGCTTTGAAAAAAATTGCTCAGAAGGTGCGTTGGAACGAAACAATTGGCGCTCGCTTTGCGCTAGGTCGCCATATTTAAATCCGATTACTTTTCGATATCTTGCCACGCCTCAACATGTGTGAGCGCCATGCGATCACCGGCATGGATCCCTAACGCTTTGGCCTGACCGGCTAGGAGCTCAAGGACGTACTTTGCGGGCTTATCAACGCCCCTAGCCAGTTCTGTCTTGGGTTCCGCGTTTTCGACGATGCCTTGCACAATGCCCTTTTCATCGATGAACAACATATCGAGTGGAATAAGTGTATTTTTCATCCAAAAACTACGGACGCGAACATCGTCATAAATGAAAAGCATGCCCCAATCCTTCTTCATGGATTTTCGGTACATTAAGCCACGTGTCATTTCCTTCACGGAGACGGCGAGTTCCAAACTGAAGGTCACCTTTCCTTTTTTCGTTTGAAGGATTGCTTTAGGTGTGGATTCTGAGCCTTCTCCTGTTATCGCAGGTGGGGTCACGCATTTGGCGGCAATGCATCTATAATAAGTGTCACATTGATCGTCAATTTTACACGCAAAGGATTTCGCCTCTTCTGTAACGCTTTTACTCGGCGTTTCATTTGTCGAATTTTTTTCGGCCTTGGGACTCTGGCAAGCGCATAAGAAGAGCGCCGCGAGGGCGAAGCGGTAACTCATATAAGCTTGAGGCTTTTAAGAAGGGCCTTTTTCACATCGCTATCTTTTTCGATTTTGGCGCGATTCTCAATCCCTTTCTTAGAACTTTTATCCTTAAGTTCGACAAGGGTTTTAATGGTCGTCAGACGTACGCGACGATTGGTATCGTCAAGCATATTTACCAGCAATTCTGTTGCGGCTGGATGTTTTGTCGCACCCAATGCCCGAATCGCGGCGAGCTGCAAAGGCTCGTGATCATCGTTAAGACGAAGCGCGATCGAGGTCACGGCCGACTCATCTTTAAAGGTACCCAGTTGTATAATCGCAGCTTCTTGAACAAATTTGGACGAGTCCGAAACGCGTCCAGAAAGCAGTGAGATTACATCGCGGACGCCACGTTTATCCTCTCTGGAGATTAAATTTCCGAGTGCCGTAAGGACAGCGGCACGTACGCCTTCATCTGATGAGGAGGCCAACGCTTTTATTTTATCCCATGCGAAGGTTTCGCCCCGTCGGCCCAAAGATGAAATTGCACCCGCTTGAACGGCGGGCGTTGTATCACCCAACATTTTTGTCAGTTCGTCCGTGAGAACGCCTTCCTTTAGAAAACCGATTGCATAGGCGACGTCGGCTCGTACGTTATTGTCGCGGTCTTTTAACATGCCTTTGAGGGCTTTTTCTGCATCTTTGTTCGCGTATCGACCGATTGCTCGCGCACTCGCGCCACGGATTCCAGAATCGGAATTTTTCAGACCCGTTTTGAGAACGGCAAATATTTTAGAACTCTTTCCTTCTTTGGACGCTTTTTCTCCAAGTGCGAGATAGGCCAAACGTTGGATGAATTTGTTCGAAGATTTTGTTTGTTCTGAAATTATTTTTGAGTTTTGGGCGGTCATGATCGCATAGCCTGCATTATCGGTTTTGCGTGGATAGGATTTTGAAAGCTTGGCTATTGCAGGCAGGGACTCGGTTTTCTTCAAGGAAGATAACTGATTTAGCGCTTCTAATTGTCGTTTTACTTTTCTATTGGTGAGTAGTTTTTCCAAAGAAATTCTAGCCGATCCTAGCTTCATAGCGCCGAGTTTTACGATAGCATCAAGAGCAATATCGTTGTTGGCGTTGTTGGAGAGGTAGGTAAGACCGACGACTTTGTTTTCTTTTTTCTTATTGGAAAGAAGACCAGCAATTTTCAGTTTGGTATCTGAATTTACTTTTTTATCGGTTAAGGCTTTAATAAGAGTCGGGTTTTCGTTCAATGCACTCAGCGCATCGGTTGCCGCAAAGGCGATTTTTTTCGTTTTGCTGCTCAGCTTAGTATTTAGAATCGCGATACTATCGGGTGAGGATTTTGATTTTCCTAACACACCCATCGCCTTGATCGCTTGGGCCTGGGTGCCTTTATTGATAAGATAGTAGGTTTTTTGAATGCTATATTTTTTATTTTTTGCGAGGCTTAAAAAATCAGCAGCTTGAAGCACAATTTTTGGATTTTTATCACTTTTCATGACACCCAAAACCGCATTTAAGACTTTGTCTTGGTTACGTTTTTTTTCTAGAACCTTCATCGCCGTTTTTCGAATCGAGGCGCTATTATGTTTTAGGAGAGGGAGCAGCTTTTCGACAAAGGGAAGACCTAAAGTCGGAAGAAGTTTTGCCACAGTACCGACCGTATAGGGATCTGGGGAGTTGAGATATCCATAAACCTGTTTTCTGAGGGTGGGATCTTTGGTTGACCAAGACTTGATGATCTCATGACTGGACGCGATTTTCCCGTCAGGCAATTGAACCTGGATGGAATTACTTTTGATATTTGGAAGGACCTTCCAAAGCGGCATTATCAGGGTGTATGCGGAAAAGGGAACATCCTTACGTTTTAACAACGCGCTCGTATACCCGGGAAAGGAGACGCCACTGACGCCCATTTCTGTCAGCGTATACACTGTTTCTGCGATGATAATGACGGCATAGGGCATTTTCGCGGCTGAAATTTTGATAGAAACGCGCGCATTGGAGGGACTGGATCCCGAAACTGAGATCGTTGAACTGCCGTAGGTTGATCGCTTTGCTTTTTTCAGCGCGTTGAAGGCAGTGATGATCGTACTTTTGGACGCATTTCCTTTGAGGGAAGCGTTAGGTTTGGGAACAAGGACCCAATCGGTTTTCGAGCCAATTTCTACTTTCTGGTAGCTAAATAGAACGTTTCCAGCATCGGCATACAACGAGGTTGTCGCGAAGAAAACGAAAATGAAGGGGAGAATATATTTAGACATGATCACCTCGATTTGGATCTATGTTTATAACAGGTTTATTCAAGATCCCATTCCTGGAAGGGAGCTAAAAAAAATCCCGCCAATTTGCGGGGTAAAAATAGGGTGTAACTTCATAAAATCATATGAAATCAAGCGTGTTTAAAACTCAAGAACACCAGCTCTTGCACCGCTAATTGCGACAAGGGTATTGCATTTGCCATCCTGGCATAGCCAGAACATACCGCTTGCGCCTTTGTCTCTTAGGATTTTTGAAACGACCATGTCTGTTTCACATTCGGGACACAACTTTTTGTTGCGTGCACCTTTTTTATTTGAAGCGATTTTTGCTGGTTTTTTAGTTGCCATTCTTCACCTCGAACGTTGGCTTTTAAGTAAATAATGTTGGAGACTCGCTCCAAGGCCGACATGGGTACCCTAAGTAGATTCAATAGTCAATTATCCTATTGAGTAAGAGATTTTTGACACCAAGAATTTAAATCATTACAGTCATTCCACCTTACAGACCACCGGAGATAAGAACTATGAGCAAGAGTAACACTACGTTGAACACAGAAGATATCCGTTTTGAACACGAAGTTTTGGAAATTCGCCTCGGACAATTAGATAAACATCTTTCCCTTTCTCCAGAAGAAAAATACGAAAAACAAGTGATCAAGAAACGTAAACTTGCCCTCAAAGACCAACTTAACCAAAACCCCTCATAATTTGAGCTAGGCACCTGCCTAAATTCTGGTTAAAACGCACCAACCCGACCTTAGGTTCAAGAATTGAGCGATCTTACTCACCACTCCAAACTACATATCCCTGACGATTGCACAGATCCGATTGGTGAAATTGAAATTTTCTTAAGGGTGAATGGATACACCATCACCGTTGATGGTGATGGACTCGTTGCACAACGAGGAGAGAAAGGTAGGGGATTTTGGACCAGCGATCTCACGATTTTGCCAACAACCCTGGAAGCGCAAAAATCTGATCAATACGTCGATATCAACTACACCGTCGATACAAGCGGGCAAATTTTAAATCAGATTGAAAAGCAACTTTGGAAACGCGAAGCTCTTGCTATTCAGACCTTTCTTGAAGGCGGTCCGATTGAGAATTTTAAAGAATCTCAACGCCTTATGGCCGATGATATTCGTGCGCGATTTATGAAACGGGGATTTTATCTCTCTGTCGCTTTGGCTTTTATTCTGTTCATTGTCGGATTCCTTATTCTGAAATGAAAAAAAAGCACATCCTAGAAATTGTAAAGGGATCTACTTCTTACTCCGTAGAAATAAGCCTCAATAAAGGTATTATCGGGCGAGGACCTAAATCCGATATTCGTATTCCCTTTTCGACGATCAGCAGCTCCCATTTGGAATTTCAAAAACGAGCTGAAGGTTTCTTTTTTCGCGATCTGGGCAGCACCAACGGAACATTTTTAGGAGGACAAAAAATCGTCCCCTTGGAATGGATAAAAATTGATCATGAAATAACCCTCAATATCGTTGATACGGTGTTGATCTTTCGGAGCGAATTTAATGAGGTCGCCCATTTCACAATGGTCCAATCGGGAACCCTTGCCCGCAAACTTCTCATGGATACTGTCGATGACGGAAGCGACGCATTCTTGGAAGCGGTATCTGGACCTAATAAAGGCGTCCGATTGGTGTTACATGATGGCATTGAACAAACGGAGTTGGGCGGCGCCACTGGCGACTTTTCTTTTCCTCCAATGACGCCCGCGGTTGTGGCGACCATTATTCGAGAAGGGGAGGGGTTTTCAATCCTGCCTGTTGATACAATCTTCATCGATGCCTTTCCTACGCGCGTAAAAAGCAAACTCAGTCACGGTGATCGCATTGAGATGGGGAAAATCACCTTTCTTTTCCAAGATCCCCTTGAGGCCTATTTTAAGGAGCTTGCAAACGAAGGCGAAAAAAAGGAAGTGATCGCGCAATCTGAACCGATTGTTGGCGAAATTGATCTTGAGAAAGAAGCGCCAAAAAGTCGAGTGATGGGTGGACCCAAAGCTAAAAAGAAAAAAGATTTCTTTCTTATTTTTGTTGTTTTGGTGGTGGTCGGTGTCGCGATAGTCGTCGTTGGCGCCGTTCTATCGCTTTAGGTTAGATTTCGGTAATCTGGGCGACTTTTGCGTCGAGGTAGGCATCAATTTTCTTCGAATACTCCTCCGTTAAGCCGTTAATTTTTTCGTAGGCTTTGTGCTCATCGTCCTCAGAAATATCACCCTCTTTCTGGAGCTCCTTAATCATATCATTGGCATCACGACGCGAGTTTCTGAGCGAAATCTTGTGATCCTCGCCGTGTCGCCTCGCTTGTTTTCCAAGTTCGATACGTCTTTCGCCCGTCAGTGAAGGGATGGGCACACGAATAAGGGTTCCATCATTGGATGGATTGAGTCCCAATTGGGAGGACGAAATCGCGCGTTCAATATCGTTAATAATCGTCGATTCCCAGGGCTGTATCGTTATCATCCGAGGGTCGGGAGCACGCAAAGTTGCAACCTGACTTAATGGACTCATATTTCCATAATAGTCGATTCGAACATCATCAAGCATGGAAATATTTGCTCTACCTGTTCGGATTTTTGCAAGCTCTTTGCGCAGCCCTTGAATGGTCTTATCAAAGGACTCCCTGAGTTCGTTCACTACGTCATTCATCATACAATTCTCCTATTCTTCTTCTTTGGGGGCGCGATGGTTTAAGGGCGCCGCTTGGTCCAAACGAGGATGATTATCTTTAAAGTCGTCGACACACGTTCCTTTGGCATCCATATGCTTAAGGAGAGCAACGGTGCCCCAAATTGCCGTTAACACATCTTTGGTATGACCCAATTCACTGATGGTATGCATATTTCGAATTGGAAATCCAATCGATGTGGTTGCCGCATCGATCGAGGCCAAGAAAGGTGCCATGGCGTCCGTTCCCGTATCTCTACCACCGTGGGTTTCCTGAAAAGGAATGCCCTCTTTTTGGCAGGCTTCTTTATAAAGAAGATTGAGATAGGGGGACGTTACCGACCCCGTTTTTACGGTGAAGCCTTCGGCCATTTTGATAGGTGTCATTCGTCGATCTCCGATTCCCGGAGCAGCTTTATAGTCGTGGGTCACATCAGCGCCAATGACAGCATTGGGTCGTAATTCGCCCGCGGCAACGCGACTACCAAAACGTCCAATTTCTTCGTGAGAGGCCATCGTATAAAGAACGCGAATGTTTTTTAAGCCGCCGCCTTCTTCAATAATACGTGCGACCTCAGCTGCTACAAAACATCCTAAACCGTTATCAAGATAGGCACCGTAGAAGGTGTCAGGAGAAAACCCCTTCTTAATGGGACGGTTGAGAATGATGGGATCTCCAGGTTGAATACCCAAAGCCTCGATTTGCGCTTTGGGCTTATCGCCGTGAATTTGAAGCTCAAGATAAAGCATCGTTTTCTTTATGCCACGATCACCGCTTCTCAATTTTGCGTCGGCGAAATGGATTGCCCCAATGGCCTCGATCGTTCCACCTTCAATGATACGAAAGCTGCCTAATTTATCGGGATCTTCGGAAAAAAGTTGAACTTCATGTCCGATAAGCGTTGTTGGTAAAAAAGAATCGCTATCAATCCAGATTTTTCCGTCTTCTCCAATCGTTCTTACTTGCATCCTGATTTTATCGGCATGGCCAATAATCATCACTGTAAATGCATCCCTATCATCTGGTTTTGAGTCAAACACAACACCGGCATTGCCAACAAAGCGATGGGTTTTCCAGCCTTTGGGCGCAAAGGTTTTGAAGTAGGGCTCTAAAATACCATGCGTCATCGCGCCTTCTAATCCGATGGGACTCGGCGCGCTAAGAATCGATTTCATTAAATCGAATTGGGTCTGGGGCATGGATGCTTCCCAAGGTTTTTTTGTTTTTTCAGTACTCACGTCGACTCCTTACAACTTTACGCATTAAATTCGCGACACCGTACCAACCTCTATTTAAATATGCATCTGAAAAATCAGCTTTCTACACACGCACTAAGCTCAATTTCGATTTTCATTCTCTCATCGATCAAATCACAAATAATCGCCGTTGCCGCGGGTCGATTTTCTGAAAAATACTTACCAAAAAGAGGGCTTACCTTCTCAAAGATATCGCCGCTCTTCACATAATAGCGAACGCGTACAACATCATTCTTGTCCAAACCAAATTGGGAAAGCGCCTCATCTATGTTTTTAAAACACTGAGCAGTTTGTTCAATAGGATCTTCGCTGATGGTGTGCCTTTGATAATCAAATCCGGTCGTCCCAGACACGTAAACAACATTGCCATGTTGAACCGCCCTCACGTACCCAGCGTATTTTTCCCACTTCGATCCGCTGTCATATTCACGTCTCATCTTAGACCCATCAGTTCGTCGAAGGATTCTTTGACTTCAATGCGTGGTAAACCGCCTGCATCTAGCAGGTCATCATCCAATTGTTGAATCCGTTCATAGAAAGCCAAACCCACCTCAAGGTAGGTTTCTTGGGAATTTGAAATGAGCTGAAAAACGACATCTTCAGCGTTGGCAAACCTTTGATTCTCTTCAAAAAGTTGCAAAAGTTTTTCCAAAGTTGGACTATCCTTGATGCACACCAAATGGCGAGCGAGCAGGTCGAGGGCCTTTGTCTTCGTCTTTCCTTCAAGACATTTTATTGAAAAATCAACCGCCGTTATTTGGGAGGATTCCGAATATCGGTTGAGGCGATCCAAAGCTTGCATACGCAAAAACAGCAATTGGGCGACAGGGAAGGCAAGATCACGATCAATATTTTTTAAGACCTCACTTAGATTTGCAAAAAGAAACATGGGGTCGATATTCAAGGCGCCTTTGAGAAGGGCGTCGATTTCCACAACCTCCTCATTGGCGGGCCGTGTTCCCTTTCCAGCCGCGATTTGAGCGATCGCTGCCGCTAATTTTTCGATTAAACCGAGGAGATAGTCGTTTTTAAAAGTCATTTTTTTCCTAAATTTCGGATTTATCAATAACGTGAAATTGACAAAGAAACAAAGGCAGCCCTACAATAAGCTGAATTCAATAAGGTTAAAGAATGAAACGTCATATCCTAATGCTTGCCGGCCTCATGGCTCTTTCCTCCTGCGGAGAGGGTGGTGAAAGCATATTTTTGTATTTTATTAATGCGTATAGCGGCTCCGATAATGTGACAATCATTGGTCCAACGGGGCCTGTCGTCCAAGGGGCAAAGTTCGGAGATCGCGTGGGCGTTGATACTTCCGGGGCAAGCGCGGTGTGCGCACCGGGCGATCCCTGTATTCCAACTGAGTTTGACAGAAATCTAGGTGGGGACTTTATCGCCGTGTTAGACGGCGCGCCTCAGACCTTCGAATTCTCTTATCCGCTTTTTTCGCTCTATCCTCAAGAAACAGCGACCCTGCTTTTTGCGGGCAGAAACCAAAGCGGTACCTCCGTTGAAACCCATTTGGTGCGTCATACGCAAACAGTAAGTGAGGGTTGTGTGATTACCTTCATCAATGCCTTGTCGCTCGATAGTACTCTGACGCTCGAAGACGCGGCCTATAATATCATTCCAGAATTCAAACTCACCCCAGCTCAGGGAGATTTCGTCGACGAACGCAATCTTCCTTTCCCCACCCAATGCGGGATTATCGACGATACCTCTAATCCTACCCACATCGCCCTTACACGTGAAGTGATTGCAAGAGTTGAAGCCGACCCATGGTTTTTCTACTCAGCGTGTGAAGATACCAATCCAGGTTCGGATCAGTCGATTTGTCCGGTGTGGGCCGATCGCGGCGATTCAAAACGCTCTAAAGTCTATGGAGGTCCGGCCGTTTCCGCGACACCAAACTCTATAGAATATTATAAATGTGTTCAGTCGGCCATTTCCTTCCAACAACCGATGGGGGCCATGATGGGACAGGATGAGTGTCCGGAAAATCCAACTTGGGCAGACGTAAATGTTGATTTTGTGCAATTAGAAGAGTGCAAACGTCCAATAAGTAAAGATGTTGAGAACGTTGAGCCTAGTGAGGAAAAACTCCATATTTTCACAATTTTCGCCGGCGAGTTTTGCGAGCCGACCTTCCGAATCAGAACCCCGCGCTTTGATTCCATCTTTGGACCAAAGAAAGGTAAGAAAGCAAAAGGGCGACACCAAAAAGGAGACCTTATCGAAATGTCTCTTAAAATTGGACCTGGTAACGAGTATTTCGTCTCTTTCATGGGACGACCTGTGAACCCAATCATCTGGAGATGGGAGTCAGGTACCAGTATCGCAAACCTCAACGATTTCCCTTATTCAAACGGGCAGGATGCACGTATCGGCGACTATTAAAGCCCTTTCCCTTTTTCTCTTGCTTGGGGGCATCCCTGCGTGTGAAAAAGAATCTCCACCCCCACCTCTTCGCCCCCTCATTTTTACTGAGCAACAAAACAAAGATCCCAGACTTGCCAAAATTCGTGAAGAGCGCTTTTTAAGAACGCTGATGGGAAAAAACATCCAGGAAAAAATCTCACTCCCCGTACGAAGCGATGATGCTCAAGTTTTTGGTCAAGAGATCTTCCAAAGATTAATTGGTCGAGACAAAGTACTTTGGGAACACCTTTGGTTTGATGCTTTTGTCTTCGCCCAAGAATATGGAGAATCGATCGCCGATGCGAAAGAACATCGGGATCTGAGCATCGCAAAAACCTCCCCGCTTTGGGAACAATTTGATCCAGGACAACCTACCCAAGCAAGAAAAAAAGGCCTGGCTTCCTTACTCGAATTTCGAAAACTTGTGCTCGGTCATCCCGAACAAGGCGTCGATGCGACACACTATTCTGACAATCTTCTCATCATGCAACTTCGAGAAGCACACATTGAAATCCGATTTAAGATTAAAACCATCGTCAGAAAAAATAACAAACTTGGATTGCTTTCCACGATTTCGGAAAACAGTTTGCTCTCTTTTATTCGTGTTCTAGGATTTCATCTAAGAGGTGATTTACAAGAACCTGAAAGCTATTTCATACCTTTAAAGGTCGGCAATTATTGGCGGTATAAACTGACCGAAAATGCCAAGGACCTTAGTGCAAGCGATATTTTTGAAGAAGGCTTATCCACCCAAAATGGCGCGTCTACAAAAACGATTGAAGTCAAATCGGTCGATAGAATAGAAGGACGACGACTGGTCGAATTTTTAATCTCCTACGACGATCAAGAAAAAAAACAATATACCGAGAGATGGTTAACAACTCCGACCATGATCTTTCCTTGTGGTGATCGTTGTGTGAAAAACTTTTCCAATTTGAAGAAACTTATTTTTAGCCTAAAAGACCTCCCTCCGCTTTTTTCCTTTGATAATGACGTTTTGGGAAAGAGGACAGAAGAAAGTCTAAATCTGGAATTACCCATGGGGCAGTTTGACGATGTCTTTGAGATTAACCAAAAAGCATCGCCGAATTCTGTCGATCCCTCAATGAACTATCCTCAGACGATTTATTTAAAACCTCATCTTGGTATTGTTCGTCGCTCCGTAGAACGCCCCGAAAAGAGGCACGAGCTGTTGATAGCCTATCGTTTACTACCTTAATAAGAGTAGACATCTCTGGAATTTCAACTTAACGTTCTTTTTTTAAAAGGGGTTATCGAAATCAAGGGAATTTCACGAAAAAAAATAGAGGGTTTTGTTTACGTCATCGTTGCGCTTTCTCCTTTGCTTATTGGGTCGGTTCATCTTCCGGTCGTCTCAGGATTTCTTTTCGTCCTCTTTCTCCTCTTCATTCACCAGTACAGAGTCAAGGCCCTTAAAAGTTCTCAGATTGGCATCCTCGCGATAGGCCTTGCCTTACTCGCCTTTTTGCAACTTCTGCCCGCGCCACTCTCTTTTTCGGTCGAGGACCTTTCTCTTTTTCAACTCGCTCAAGAAAAAAATCCAATCACGTGGAGGCCGCTTTCCACAGAACCTTACTTCACCGCAGATCGAGGTCTTCGATTTTTATGTCTAGGTCTGTTGGCTTTTGTCATTGCCAGTATTCAGAGTCGAAAATTCTACCAACGTGCTACCTTTTGGCTCCTCATCGGCGGATGGGTCACCTTGGCTTTCGGCGTATTTTTATGGATCAGTCAAATCACAGACCTTTTTGGATTCGAACAATCGGTGCGATTTCGAGGACCAAGTTCCTTCGTCAATACAAATCACGGCGCCTCCTATTTTGCTTTGCTTACCCTCGCGGCATTGATTTACAACGAAGACAACGAGACGCCCTATTTTTCGATCGTATCAGGGTTTACTTTTTTGATCGCATTTATACTGCACGCCAGCATGGGCGTGAATCTGGTTTTCTGCTTCGTATTTTCAGTCTACCTACTGTTAAAATTTAGGCCCTCCCGACGAACGCTATTTCTGTCTATTGGGCTTCTCTCCCTTCTTTTTTCGTCCTTTGTTCTGCTGACTAGCTTAGAGATTATTCCTTCAGAGTATTTTCAACGCTTTCTTCATCATTCCTCGTCACGATGGGAACTCACCAAAGCAGGTATTGGACTCGCTGCCGAGTGGCCGATCTTGGGCGCAGGGTTAGGTTCAACGGATACCAGTATTCTGCCCCATATTAACTGGGAAAATATGGCCCCTGCGTCGATCCCGACATTAGAGAACGAAATTTTAGAATTCTTTGGCACCGGTGGAATACTTGCCGGACTCATGATTCTGGGCGGTCATCTTTATATTCTGGCTTGTGCGATCAAAACCTTCGGTTCCCAAAATGCGAAAAGACGTCATCGATGGTACCTCTTGGTGTGGATTTTATTTCTCGGTATCGCAGTTCTACATTTCCCTTGGTTTACGATCGGTTTGGGTTTTCCTTTCATTCTTCTCATTCAATCGACCTCCACCCATTCGACCTTTTTGGTTCCAAAGCACTCAAAAGGAGAACAAAAAGAAACGAACAATCGTCCCCATATTCTCTTAGGACTCATTACACTATTTTTAGTGTTTTTTTCTGCAAATGCGTTCTTTTGGCATCAACGTGAAGACATTATTGCACGGCCTTTTTCATCCAAAGCGTGGATCAATCTGGCGACGAAAGAAATCAAAGAGAAGCATTTTGAGCTCGCATTGTTGTATGCAGAAAAAGCAAATGCCGTCGATCCTCGCCCAAAAACGACACATTACCTCGCGAGAGTGGTCGCGAAAAACGCTAACTTTGATCGATCGACAAAACTCTATACAAGGGCGTTTAAACGGGGCGCGATCAACAATCGACTCATTACCGATATGTTAGGCGATCTCAAGGAGCCGGAGATGAGAAATCGCGTTCTTGCCAACCAGGGAGCCCTGGTTTGGCGCCGAGCTGCGAAAATTACCCAGACCTATTTCAGTGTAGATCAAGCCGTCGAATTGGCCTTTGACGCGATAAAAAATCACACCCATGAAAAAGAAGCGAAAGATTTCGTAGTCGCTCTTTTCATCGATCTCGATCAAATCGAACTTGCCAAAATTTGGACGCAGACCCAGAATTTGAATGAAGGAATCCTTGCAACGATTTATTTAAAAGAGGGCGATTTCGATTCTTTTTTTAAGTCTGTGAGTGTCGCAACCCAATCCGGACATCGCCCCGATGCCTATCTGCTTAAAAACCACGAAGCCATTCTAAAAGGCGGAAAACGTGGAATGGCGTTGATTAAAAAGCTCGTAGATCATTATTGTAAAAAACCGCTCAAGGGTGACCGACACGAGACCTGCTGGCGAGTGGAGGCAAGACTGAAAATAGAAGAAGGCGATGTGGCCGGCGCGAAGAAAATGTACCTAAGGATCTATCATCGCTCGGGAAATCCGCTTTCCCTCGCCAAATTTTACGCTGGACAAAAGGCCTGTTCTTCCGTTCAAGGCTTAATCGACGGACAAGGCAAAGAAAAATACAAAAAATCGCTTTCAAAACTTCTTCGTAGATGCTCGCAACATTGACCAAGCAGACTAAGAGCGCTAGGTTCATCATGAACACCGGTCGAAAATATATGCGTCAATTTATACTTCTATTTATTATCTCAATTGCGTTTAGTGCTTGTAAAAAACCTCAAGTCGCAACGTTAGGAAGCCCTCTCACAGAAGGTGGAATTACATTCACCATCAAAGATTACGATATTCGATTTATCGAAGTCAGTGAAGGAAACAAAACCTTTGGATATGCGCGGCCTGTCCTGGCTATTCCTGTTGAAATAAAAAACGTTGGAAAAGATCCTTTTAGCTATGCACCGACGCATAAAACCCAACAAATGACAGAATCGTCAACGCCCTTGTTGTACGACGATCCGGGCAAAGAAGCCGATTTACCGCCTGAATCCAAGACCCCCATCATGGGGGTTTATCTGGAACGCGGAGCCCTACCCGGTCAAATTACAAGTACCAAAACGATGAAGGCCGGCGAATCTGTCGTGGATACCTTCCTTTTCGAAGTTCCAGACACGCAAAAAAATCTCGTCTTTTCTATCCCGCCGACGATGCATCGTGGAAAACTTCCAGTCTTGATTCGTATTCCCTTTACGCCCAAAGAGCCCATCGGTCCTAAAATTAGTAAAATGGGAGAAGCGCTCAGTTTTGGAGACATTGAATTTAAGGTTACCCACGCTTTCTTTGAAAAAATAAAATCAAAACACAGTGCTCAGGGGAAGGGCACCAGCACTGAAAAACTCTTAAAGATAAACTACAGCCTCACGAATAAGGGAGACCGGGCGATTCTCTTTGATCCCGCTCACCGCGATCTTTCGGGAAAAGGCGCCAATCTATTTGGAGCCGATCGCGCTTACAAACGCGTGAAATTTTCCTCCTCCATCGAGGTTACTGGCCAGCTGACCGGAAGCGTTAAAATCGATCCGGGAAAAAGTATCGAAGACTTTGTCCTTTTTGATGTCAACGAAAGCGATTTCAAAGGCGCGACCCTTGAATACCCTGCTAACCTTTTCTCAAAAGATGGTGTGGCCCGATTCAATATTACCTTGACCGGAAATAAAATTGAAAAAGCCATTCCCAAGAAAGTTGTTAAAAAAGAAATTGCTCCTGATATGGGAAACAGCAAACAGAAAGATGCCGGTCAGTGAGTAAAGATGAAAAAGATCTAGAACTTTTTCGAGCCGCTTTCGAAGATCTCGATGACGCAACACTTTTCGAAGGAAAATTTGGGAGCCCAGAAGATCTTATTTCTCGTCCCGATCTCTCTCAAGAAGAGGATATAGAAATCGTTAAAGAGGTCCGCGATCAACGCCTCATGGAAGATACCTTTGGATGGGTAGAAAAACGCGATCACTCCAAATATTGGGTACCCAGCGAGGAGGGAGAAAAAGACCTTTTCTCGGCTTTGTTAAACGAACAAGAAAGTAAAAGTGAAGAAGCGCCTCAACAAACACAAGCTCCGGCCAAAGCGCGATCTCAATGGGATATCTTCGCCGAGGATTCCAAAGAAGCAAAGATTATCGATTTACGCGACTTTGGTGGAGCGAGCGCTGTTCGAGAACTCTCCCATTCCATTTATGCGAAGGGCGTTTTTCGAGTCGTTTACGCGAGTCCTGATCGCGGACAATCAAGTGATGAGGCCACTAAAACGCGTCTTGAAAATTTTCTGAAGCAAGAAAAATACGCCTTTTCGTTTAGTCCCGACAGTAAGGATAAAGAAGGGCTCCTTATTTTTAAGACCTGAATCTAGTTTTTAATATTGGGAAAATGTTCGAACTTTCGCTTTCCGACTTCTGGTGGAATGAGCGCGCCGAGCGAGTATCCTTTTACGCTTTCTTTTAGCGAACCCGATTGGGTTGTTTTTTGAATGAGAGCGATACGTCGTTGAATTTGTACAAAAGATCCGTAGTTGCGAATCTGCGCTGCACTAAGGCGCGCTTGGCTGAGGTATTCAAGAGATTGCGCCCAACCGCCACGGGCGGCTTCGCTATCGGCCTTGAAAATACAAGCGATCGTCATTGCTCCAAGTAGCTTTCGGTCCCTCGCTTCGTTGAGAAGGGAGATGAAGGTATCGTCACGGTCTCGAAAACCGTGGAGCAATAACTGAATGTAAATCAAATGGGCGCGGATTTGTAATTCGGAATCTAAATTCCCCACCCGCCTTGCGACCTCCATCGCGGTATTCAAGAATTTGAAGGCCTCACCTTCCTCATTCGTAAAAACGGCCGCGTAAGATAAACGGATGCGTGCAGCGATGACGGTGCGAAAGAGCCCGATTTTTTCTGCTAACGCAATGGCATTTTCGTAGTCTGCGACTGCAGCAGGAATGTCGTTTCGAGTGAGGGCTCGATCACCCAACAATAAATGGATTTCGCTCATTTTAGTAGTGTCGTTTACTAAACTTGCATGCGTTAGAGCACTTGTTAACAGATCCTCTACTTCTTCACATTGATTGGTTGCCGCGAGAACTCGTGCTGCTCCCACACGCGATTGATGGTTTTGGTGTCCTTCTGAGGCCAGACTAATTGCGCGTCGGAAGTAGCCGATACTACGATCATAATCGGCCGCCGCATAAGCTGAGTTTCCGATTTCATTTAAGGTTTCAATCAGTTCGTCTCGGCATCCCAACCTTTCAAAAATTTGCAGGGCGATGTCTAGATGTTGAACGGCTTCCGAAAAACGAGCCTTGAAGGCGAGGACAACACCTAAGTTGCGATTAATGCGTCCGAGTAACAAGGACTCAGAATCGGTACATAAGCCCAATGCTTCTCGACATAACTTTTCGGCTAAATCGGGGCGATTGACTTTAATCGCGCTTTTAGCCATCTCATTTGTTGCATTGGTAAACCCTACAACTTGTCCAACCGCGCCGAAGTTTTGGCGAGATTTATTGTAGAATTCTAAGGCATCGCTAAATTTATTGCCTGCGTGGGCGAGGGCGCCGAGTAACTTATTGGCTTGTCCAAGGATTGCTTCATCTTCACCGGCAAACATCACAGCGTGCTGTAAGGCATCCTCCGCTGGACCATGTTCGCCCAATGCCCAGTGCACTTCACCGAGTTTTAAGCAAATACCTTCGCTACATTTGGAGGAATAAAGTTCCGGATATTGGTTGGCAATCTGTCGAGCTTGGAGGAAATATTCTCTCGCTGCATCGAGGTCCAATCCGCTGTACGCCACGTCTCCGGCGTGGGTTAAACGTTGAATCGCATTTTCGGGTTGTCCGCCCAGAACCCATTGCGTGGCGATCCATTTTAGCTGCTCGTGGCTCAAAGTTGGATAAAATTGTTCCAATAACTCGGCAATTTTTAGATGGGAATCCTTTGACCCACCGAGACGCTCAAATGAATCTCTAAGCATCTCCGAATAACCCGATTGGGTGAAACGTATGAGGGTCTCATTCATGGAGATGATTCCAAACTTATCCGCTTGCTGGAGGGTCGTATCAACGGCTCCGATGAGATTGGTGCTTAGAATTCTTGCATGGGTGAGCTTCCATAAATCCATCGGAATTTCATCACCCAATTGCGCAAGATGTCCCAAGATGACATCAAAAGGAGACTCCGGATCTGCGATCGTTTGAATACGCTCGGTTCGCAAATCTTCCAATTCTAGTTTCATCGTCGCGGGTTCAAGGCCATAATCGTCCTCTTCGTCGACGATAGGCCACTCTCGAGATTGGCTTCTCATGAAGATCTGTCGATTCAAGGGTGTTTCTTCGAGAAGAGATTGGGTATATTTGGCAACTCCAGGACGTCTCTGAAGATCGTCAGAATAGACGGTCGCAACGATCAGAATCGGTGCAGGGTGGAAGCGAAGATCGCGGAAAAAACGTTCCAAAAATGCCAATGTGAGCGTATCCAATCGCTCTAAATTTTCGAGGGCCCAAATAACCGGGCGACGATTGGCGCTCTCTTTAAAAGGACTACCGATTTGAGAAAAGAGCGATTCGCGGATGTTAGAAAGGGAACCCAAGGGGCGCGATTCAGAACTCATCGCCTCGCCTTCGATCTCGCTTTCCTCGCCGTAAAGTTTCTTTAGAATTCGGCGAACCTCGTTCACACCTGTGCCTTCGAGTTTTTCTCCCGTCAAAAGAGAAAGCTCATATTCCATTCCGGAGATCGATAGAGAGCTGTCAAAACTGCGGTGGAGAACGGTAGCTCGAGGCTTAAATCGGACACGTCGATCAATAAATCCACGCAGGAGATTGCTTCGACCACTTCCAGGCGTTCCGTGAATGAGCACCAATCTTGGTTTTCCGGCTACCACATCGTCAAAGGCGCGATTGAGAATGTCGAGTTCGTCTCCATATGCTGCCTCAAGATCATCAATCTCCATGTGCTCAGTGAACACGACCTCTTCTGTTGAAATTCTTGGATTGGTCATCGTTCGACGACGCTGTTCGAGCGGATCTGCCCATCGTGCAAACGCATCGCTTAGGAGATGATCCAATAAAACCGAGGCCGACGCGAGACGATGCTCAGGATCTTTTTGGGTGCAAAGGGTAATCAAATCACTAAAGGGCGTTTTATCCCATGGATCGGGCAGCGCTAAAGGAGGATCGTTGATCTGCTTCAACATCACATCCATCGCATTTGTTAGGCCATCATAGGCCGCATATCCGGTGATCATTTCGAACATAATATGCCCGAGCGCGTAAACGTCCACGGCTGGCGAAATTCCCTCAGCCATCGCTTGTTCAGGCGCCATATAAAGTGGCGTTCCGAAAACGGTGCCCTCTTGGGTTAAGGGCGCCAAAGTCGAGGCATCGCCGAATCCTGAAACCGCTTTTGATACGCCAAAATCAAGAACTTTTACAATTTCCTGGGCGCCTTCGTGTTGGGAAAGGAAAATGTTTTCTGGTTTGAGATCGCGATGTACGAGCCCCAATTTATGGGCTTCGGCCAAAGAGCGAGAACACTGAACCAGAATTCTCCAGACCCGTTTTAGATCCATTGGCTTGTGAGTTTGAACCACTGCGCTGAGATCCATTCCGTCCAAATATTCCATCGCGATAAAACAAAGATTGCCTTCAGTATGACCGTAATCATAAAGCGTAATGGTGTTGGGGTGCGATAAATGACTAGCGTACAAGGCTTCTCTTCGAAAGCGTTCTACAATCTTGGCGTCATTTGAAGCTTGGGGTTTTAGGATTTTTAGAGCGATAAAACGATTTAAATCTTCTTGGTGGGCACGGTACACCACACTAAATCCACCCGAACCGATCGGCTCAATGATTCTAAAACGTCCGGCAACCAAATCCCCTGGTTGCAGTTTGGGTAAGTTTTTTGCTCTCATAGGATTTGTCTCCTCGACAATCTAGTTTATGCCTTCCTCGCCTACAACCTGAATTCGCGATTTCCTTATTTATTTTGCGGATTTAGGACCTACTACTAAAACGTTTTTTCGTCGTGGCCGAAGAAGATGGGTCGGCATTTTACTTTCTCGCGTTGAGCCGACCTCCAACGCGTTAAAAAATAAAGGAAATCCATGAAAACACACTTTTTTATCCTAGCAATCCTGCTCTCTTTTTTCTCCTGCGTTGAAGCCCAAGATGAACAATACGAAGATCAGAATGACGTTTTATTTACCCAGCAAGATTTAAAAGATTCACCAGCCGATCGCATCCAACAATGGCGAATTCGGCACTCTGATACAACCTTTTGGTTCGAATCAAAATTCCGCGAAAAAAATCGCCGTTGGACCCTTGTCGGCCGTTCTAGCCGAAATATCAAACACATTCAAAGCCACTTTCAATCGGGTGAAAAAATCGATGTTCGTACCATTTCACCACGAAAATTTGAAATAACCCTCGATGCAAATCAGGTTATCCGCGCCGCGATGGGCGAACCCATCCTAAGCGATGTTCAAAGCTCCGTCGGAACACGCTCGATTTTTACCCGCTTTGCACCGCGTATCCAATCCTTGCGCGGCGATCACCGTCTCTACGTTTTGTCTTCCATTAACGCCGTTTATGTCGGCGATAGCTTGATGTTTCGAGGGCGAACCAATACGGCCGCTGGCTGGGAACTCATTCAAAGCAACTTTAACCAACACGAGGCAAGGATTCTTTCCGAACCTTCTTTAACCCCCTACGAATTTGATGCCGATCTTCTTCCCGAGATCCTAACCCACCAAAGCGAACTTATTTTCACCGCCTACGATGGAAACCAACAATTCATCAGCAAAAGAGTCGAGTTCGTTCTTAAACTTGTCAGTTTTGCCTCAGCAGATAAAAAAGCGGACCTTATTTGGCCCTCACTTTCTTGCGAACCCGAGGTCGCCCAGTGTTTGAAAAAATACAAAAAGTCGAACTTCGAAACCTGTGGTTATGCTCGCCAAGTTGAAGCCTGTTGGGCACCCAAAGCCGTAGATTTTTCACGGCGTCTGAAACGAGAAATCGAGGGTCAGTATAAGCAAAAGGGCCGGGAAATCGCCGCGATGGGAGGGCGCACAAAACGAGCGGCCTTGGCCAGAGTCTCGCCCAATAAAGTCGGATTAGACGACCCTTTTGAAGATGAGGATTATCTACCATCACCCAACGATGGATTTTCCGTCTACCATGCAGGCGTGATCTATCGTCGTTCTTCAGTTCTGTGGCAGGGTTTTTACAGTAAAAAAGGACGTTTTGAAGCACTGAAAAAAGTAAACTAATCTACTTTATTATACAAAGTTCAAAAAGATAATAATCATGAGTGCAAGAACGACAATGCCTAAAAAGGCGCCAAGAAAAACCTCGGTCAAACCGTTATGGGTGGGCGTATGTTTTTCTACGCGGTGGTCAGGTTGGTCAGAAAAAGGTTCGCTAAATCGGTCAAGCTCGGCCGTGAACGCTGAGTCGGCCATGTCTAGAGTTGGCGGGATGTCCTCGATTTCGGATCGCTTATTCCCAAGATCCGGGCCTGCCTCCTTGCCGATAACCCGTTCCAATTCAGCATCGTCTGGGAGCCCCATTGCGCGAGGGACGGTGACCTCGTGATCTTCGATGCCCATGTTTCGATTCGGCACGGTGATGCTATTTTGTCGCGGCTCGGGGATGACGGGTAAGCCTCCAAGATCACCACCCATCTCACGTGCACTTTTATAGCGCGTCTCCAAACTCTTCGTGACCGCGCGTTTGATGACCTGATTAAACTCCGATTCCACAACAGCTTTGGGCATTTCGATCGGCTTATAGGAGGCCTGAAACATGATCGTATCGTAGACAGATTCTATCTGCACTACTTTTTCGCCCGTGATCATCTCGGCAATAATCAATCCCATCGCGTAGAGATCTGCGGCCGGTCCGACGTTCTTTTTATGAACGAGTTCAGGCGCCATATAGGCCGGCGTTCCAACCAAGGTACCAACATTTGTAATTTCATCTGAGGCGCCCTCGGCGAGCGCTTTTGCGAAACCAAAATCGAGGACTTTCACGTGCCCTTTTCCGCCGTCTTTAACCAAAAATATGTTCGCTGGCTTTAGATCGCGATGGATGATTCCTAGCTCATGGGCCTTGTTGAGCGCAGATAAAGTCTCCAAAGTAATGCGTCGAACCAACTTGGGTTTGAGCGGACCGTGTTGTTTTAAAAGGGTGCGAAGATCGGTCCCTTTCAAATATTCCATTGCCATATAAGGCAACCCAGAGTTCGTTTCGCCGTAATAATAAACGCCCACAACATGCTTGTGTTTTAACGAATAAATGAGCCGGGCTTCGCGCTCAAAGCGGCGCCTTAATTCCTTTTCGTCATGGGGCCCTGGTCGAAGAACTTTTAGTGCCAGCTTACGATCGCCAGCCATATCGTGGACCTTATACACAGATCCGAAGTTCCCACTATCGAGTTCTGCTTCGACTCGAAATGCGTCGTCGATGATCTCACCGACCTTTGGCATGCGTGACATAAAATCCGATTGTAAGAAAGTAGCTTAAAACGAGCATATTACTCGAAAAACTGGGATCGCGCTATAATATTATCTCCACAATCACGGGAATTTTTACTTTCCCGAAATCAGTTTTTCGAAGTTTTTCTTATCTTCTCCACGAAGATTTAAATGTTGGCAAGTCTTCGTATTTTTTTGGGCAAAACTTACCACCAAACATTTTTGCGCCTTTTCGGGAAGAAGCACGCAGTTTTGGATGTAGGCTTTTTTATCAGGCACATGAATCGTGCCCTTTTCTCCTTTTGCCACCGTTTCTTTTAACGCGCTCATCAGTTTTTCTAAATCTTGATGGGCCTCCGTGCACCATTTTTCGGAAGGTCCTGAAACACTATTTTCGCCCTTCTTTTCGCAAGAAAAAAGAAAAAAGATACTACTGAAAAAAATGATTTTACGCATCGGCTGCCTCTAAAGCATCGCGAATATCGTCTTCAAAAGCCCACGCATCGGGCTCATCTTTCACGAGATCGCCAAAATAAGAAACGAACTCTTCTTCACTCACATTTCCCGCTTTTGCCAAGGCACGAATATGAGGGCGATCATCAAAATCCTTCGCACTTAAACGTTGCATGTACCGTCGAGCCACAATATAGGGCTGCGATCCCACATCAACATTTCGGACCTTTGTTTTACCCGTTTGGGGATTGCGCATCTCGTGAAAAGGCTTCGATTCACGCTTGCCATTAACGATCATCACCATTCCCCGGGACCCACCCTCGGCTAGAAATTTAATCGCCGCATATCCCAAATCGCGGGTGTATTCGATGTCAAAAGGAACAGGGTCTGCACATCGTAATTCATAGCCCAAGGTGACTTCATTAAAACGAATCTTGATATTTCGATGAGATAAACGTGTTTCTACTTCGCGGCAAAGTACCTCGCCGATGTTGACGTCGGCGAGTAAAATATGGCCGAAGTCGTCACGCCGAACGTGGGGAAAACGCTCAAAATCTTCTCGGTTAAAGCGCTCAACAATCCCTTCAGCGACAACTGCCACTCCCCAACTTTTGCCAGCACTCAAACCCTTGAGAACCGAGCCTTCGATCGTTCGAATGACATCTTCTAAACTCACCTCATCGCCAAATTCTTCTGGAATAAGGGTGAGGGTTGCGCCAGCGGCTTTGCCAATACCTAAGGCCAAATGGCCTGCTTGTCGTCCCATACTAATAACGACATACCATCGGTTACAGGTACGCGCGTCGCGCATGAGATTCTTAACCAAGCCCACGCCAACGTGTCTAGCGGTCGTGAATCCGAAGGTTGGAACACCTTCAGGAAGGGGCAAATCGTTGTCGATTGTTTTGGGAACGTGGACCGTCTTTATCGTCCCATTCATCGCGTCCGAAATCGTCGCCGCGCCAAAGGCGGTATCGTCGCCGCCTATGGTAAGAAGCATATCGATCTCTTGCTCTTTTAGGGTTGCAACGATTTTTTCGAGATTTTCCGGCGTTTTAGGATTCGTTCGCGACATTCCCAAGACCGCACCACCTTCGTAGTGGATCCAGGACACATCACTCATTTTCAAGATCTGCATGTCATTATCGACCAGGCCTCGGTAGCCATCGCGCACGCCCAAAACCTCCCAACCACGATTAAGTGCTTCAATCGTACTCGCGCTGATGACCGAATTGATGCCGGGCGCCGGTCCACCACTGGCTAAAATCGCGAGACGCTTTATCTTATTCTCTTTCATTTTCCACTACCTTCGATGTTCACCGGATTCAATTTTAACATGGGCTTAAGTTTGGGAATGGTTAGAATACCAGGAGGATTCATGACCTTTTTTTTTCCAATATTAATCCCTTCTTTAAGACTCTTGGATTTGTTTTTTTTCTTGGACGCTTTTCGTATCGCTTCTTTGGCCTTTCTTTCTTTACTTCTTTTTTCCCGCGCCTTTTTCTTTTTTTCACGTGAATCGCGACTTTGCTCGATCTTCTTCTTCAGGCCCGCAAGACTTTCTTCCATATTCTCAAGATTCTTATTGCTCACCAATGGCTCAAGAAAGCGCGTGTACCATCGGCCATAGGTCGCTTGGATGCGGTAGCTTACTTTGGTGTGGGTTTCATCGATCTTACTGAGTTCAATCCTAGACCTAAAAGATTGGGTTGCGTAATCACCACGTTTGACGGGCTTCATTTCCCCTCGTTTCAACTTCATTCCCGATACATAGAACTCGGTTTCGATGATTTTATCTTTTTCCAAAAGAATAATTTCCCCGGTTAATTCGGCACTAGCATTAGGTATTTTTATGGTTTCTCTAATGAGCGATCCGACCTTGAGATCGCCCTTGGAGAGTTTTTTTGCTTTTTTTGAGCCCCGAATCCAACGGGTTGTGAATTTTGGGGAACTCACCCACTTGAAGATTTCTTTGGGCGATTCCTCAATCGTGATGGAGCGTTGGGCCTGGCCTTGATTGTCGCCATCTCCCATTGTCCATAACACCGCGCCTAGCACACCAAAGCTGAGTAAAAAGAGGGCAACAAGAAAAAGGATCGATTTCAAAATAAGTCTTGGCTTAAAGAGAGTCTCGTTTACACGTAAAAATGCGTGTCTGGCAAATATATCGGGGTTTTTAGATCCAAAAAAGAAAAACCTCGTATAAACAGAGTGAATGAGATTTGTGATTTCGTATTTATACCTTTATAGTCCTTAAAACTGTAATTCGTCGTGGAGACAACTTTGAAAGATAACTACGCTAAAGTGAACAACAATAAATGGGCTAGCGACGATGACGCCTCAGATCTCCTCGCCGGTATTCTCGATGAAACTGAAGACGAGGCGATTGCCGAGCAGCAACGTTTGGATGCCGAACTTCGTGCCAAACAAGAAAGAGAAAAACAAGCCTTAGTGTCGGCCGAAGAAAACAGAAAACGTGAAGCAGCGGATAAACTTTCAGCGGAAATGAACCGTTTAGAAGGCGTGAAACAAAAGC
>JALSKP010000704.1 GCA_026988815.1 Myxococcales bacterium
GGTCGTTGCGATGATCATGGTTCGTAAGAGCGAAACGTCTTCGGGGTTCTTGATCAGCGGAAGGAGCATTCCATCGATAAACGACTGGGGCGCAGATCGAGGGTCGGTAATTTCAATAGCCATACTTAATCCATCTTTGAACACCATTCTCACATAAGACTTAATTGTCTGTATGTATAGTCTGATCGTCTGTCTAGCATTTTTTGCGTCATATACTTTCTCCGCAAAAAGCCTTAGCGTGAGGGTCTCTCAAATCTGAGGAAGAGTATGAAAAAAATCCTATATCTGGTGGTCGCGTTATTGATGGGCGTCTCTTGTAGGGGAGATGATAAATCTTTGGAGTCGCCTGGCGCTCGGAGAACGGAAAAGATTGCCCCTAAGATGGCAGTGGAAAAACAGAGTTTCAAAGAGGCTGTGAGCATTTTATGCTCCTCGCCCCAAAAAGTGGATCTTGGAGATACAGAAAAAGGCCTCGCTTATTTGCAAGAGCATCTACGCAATGTGGAGGTGAAAATGGAATTTGATAGCTTTGCGCTTATAAGCGAAAAGGAACGTTATCAAGGGTTGGCCAAACTTGCTTTGCGAGCGGGAATTTCAGATTGTGCGCTGGAAAAAAAATGGACGCCAAGGCTGCCAAAGGAAGAGCTTCCCACGTTAAATATTCCCTTCGAAGACGTGTATCTGGGGTCCCATGTTCTTCGGGTTAATCGGATCAATAATTCCAATACTAAGGGTAAAGCAGAGATTACTCGGGAAGGAGATACGCTCATTCTAAACGCAAAAATTCGTAAAGGTTCTTACCATCTTGAATTGACAGGAAAGGTAATTCCTCGATCTGAAAAAGAATTCGTCCTGGACGGGCGCCTCACAGGAAATCCGGATCTGAGTTGGATGAATGTGGTGAGAAAACAAGATACACGAGGTCGATTTCTTTTTAAGGCAACGAAGAGGCGAAAGTATTGGCGTCTTTATCGCGTCGACGGGGCAAAGTGCGCATGCGGCGAGTCTTGCGGAAACGATTTTTGTTATATCGATATTAGTTTTAAAAAGTAAGTTCACTTACGATGTGAGCTCTTTCGATTTGGATCGGGTCGGTAAAAATCCAGGAAGGCGCGGACCTTTGCAGGAAGATGGGTTCGGCTGGAATATAGTGCAAAAACGTGGGAGGCCGATAGGTTTTTGACGTGAAGATCATATTCGGGAAGGATTTCTACGAGTTCTTTCTTGTCCAAGTGCTCCTTAATAATCCAGTAAGGGAGAACCGATAGGCCGCCACCTTCAAGCGTCATTTTAAGAAGAATTGATGCCGAGTTTGAACTCATCACATTTTTGACTTTGATCGAGGTTGTCGTTTCGTTAGCGCTAATGAGAAATTCGCTGCGGTTTTCATATACCGAAAAGAAGTGTGATGTTAAATCGTTGATATTTTTGGGCGTACCCTTTTCTTCCAAGTATTTTGGTGTTGCACAAATGCGAAATCGCACCGACCCAAAAGGCACCACAATGTGTGAGGTATCTTTAAACTCGCCGATGCGAATGACGAGATCTAGCTCGTCCTCGACGAGGTCTTGTATATTATCGTTGCTTTCGATTTCAAGTTTGATCTCTGGAAAGCGGGTCAAAAACTCTGGTAAACGCGGGAGGATTTTGGTTTCCGCCCAAAGTACGGGAGTGCTAATTCGGAGCGTACCGGTGGGTCGTTCCTTAAATCCTGCCAAGGACGCCTGCGCATCGGCGACGTCTTTTTGAATCGAGCGCGCACGATCATAAAACATTTTACCGGCCTCGGTTAGACTCAATTTCCGTGTGCTTCTGTGAAAGAGGCGCACACCAAGGTGTTCCTCTAGGGCACTTATTTTACGGGACACCGAAGGTTGAGAAATCTTGATACGCTTGGCACATGCTGAGAAGCTTCCGAGATCTGAGACCAACAAGAAAATTCTCATATTCGAAAATAAGTTGAAATGTTCCATTTAAGCTCCAATTCATTCAAATTCCAAATGAATCATATTCACCTTCCAGACATTATCAAGCACCCTCGGTTCTGATGAATTCAGACGCCTTCACCCGATAAAAAACGGCCTTGTAGCGAAAGGAATTTTGTCTTTTTACAAACACCCGCTATGGTCAACAGGATTGTTCATGATGATAGATGTGCCGTGAGAAACAACCCTTTCAAAACCCTCTCTTCTGTGCCGATCCCGACTGGGACTCGTCATGCGGGAATACATGTTCGGACCTTAGGAAGTCGCGATTTTGATCTCATTGGACATTTTCTAAATCGCGATCCTACGCCGCATCTTTTTATGATCTCTTGGCTAGAAAATTACGGCGTTCTCACACCTGGGCGAAAGGATCTTTTCCAATGGGTGGGTGTTTTCGAAAATGAACTTGAAGCATTGGCCCTACTTATCAATCAACGTCTTTTGATGCTCAGTTGCCCTGGCGTCCAAGCGGACAATGAGCTCAGGATTTTAGCCTCCCATTTTGGAAAATATGAACATCATGTCGATCATATCGTCTCCCCGGCTATGGTTGTTCGCCCCTTTTGGGATTTTTATAAAGCATGTTGTCCGCCTCCAAGATTGGTCCGAGAGCAAAAATTTCTTAGCCTTTTTTCGGAAGACCTCACTGTATTGGACAGGCACATTCCAAGATTAAGGCTTGCAAAAAAATCAGATTTGGACGCTGTTTTCTTTGCCTCAGCTGCGATGCATGTTGAAGAATCGCTGGATAATCCGCTGGAGAAAAACCCCAAACAATTTCGGCGACATATTGAGAGAAGAATCGAAATGCGGCGCACCTTCGTCTCTTTTGATAATGTAGGACGCTTGATCTTTAAAGCTGATATCTCCGCTCAGTCCTCAAAAGGATCACAAATTTCTGGCATATATGTCCTTCCTTCGATGCGGAGAAAAGGGCATGCAAAAAGATGTTTGCACGACCTTTGCGCGATCCTTTTTTCGGAAGGGGCGCCTCTCCTAACCTTATATGTAAACAGCGATAATTACCCAGCGCGTAAGTTATATGAGGGCTTGGGATTTGAGGACCATTGTGATTTTCTCTCGGTATTTGTAGTTTGAACCCAGATTATAAACGTTTTTTGAAATTTGCTATCGTCGGTGGTTCCGGTGCAATAGTAAACTTGCTTACTTTTGAGATTTTCATGTTTTTGCTCTCCTCAATGGACAAAGACGCCTGTATTCTCATATCCAATGGTATCGGTATTTTCGTCTCTATTTTTACCAACTTTCTTTTGAATGATCGGTGGACCTGGGGTGATCGGAAAAAAAAATCTTTTCTTGCAAGGCTTCTAAAGTTCTACGCTGCGGCCAGTATGGCTGCCCTCGTCCAACTTGGGACGACCTGGGTTTCGTTCACCTATTTTTGGTCCTCATTTGCTTTGGTGTATTGGAAGCATGATTTTTCGCCGACCTTAGGTTTAGTAACTGGTATTAGCTTCGCTATGTTCATCAACTTTACAACAAGTCACTTTTGGGCATTTAAGGATGCGTCATGAATTACCTATACAAATCCCCTCTAATACTATTCGCTTTTACATTTCTTTTGGTTTCCTGCCAAACGGCTAAACCCGTCAGAAACGATGAGATTGTTGGTTTGCCACCGACTGAAAAAGAAGATCCCTTCTTTTTTGTGACGCTTCCGGCGGAGGCCACCGAAGCTCAAACATCTGGAACAATTGGGGACGGACATAAGACCAAAGGTAGTGCCGCACAAAAGAAAGAAGGTCTTTCATCCAACATAACCCCTACGCGGATCCAATGCTTTTCCTGCATTAAGATTTGCGCCGAAGGGAGTTCTTGCTCCGACGCTGATTCTATTTGTGGATGGGGAGTGGATGTGGACCGCGAAAGCGCAACTCTTCGTGCGACGGCGGAGTGTGATGGGGCTTTAGAGTTGGCGAGAAAAGATCCGCAGTGGAAAAAAATTGCCGGACATTGCCCCATTGCAACCTGTCGATAAATCTATGATCAGAAGCGATTCCCCTTTTTTTGATTAATTATCTTATTCGCGGTCACGAACAAGGACGCCAAAAACTTCTTCTAAATCTTCTGGATTTGCCAAGAATTTTTCTCGCATCGCCGAAGAAAAGTCATCGGGCCAAACATCTTTTTCGCCTGTGGCCAACGCTTGGAATGTCTTATCGGCAACTTGGCTCGGATGTGGTTTTTCCATGTCGAAAGACGCCGCCATCTCTGTATCAATAGGTCCAGGATAAACCCCGACAACACGAATGCCCTCCGCGGATAACTCGCCTCGCAGGCCTTGGGTTAAGGAATGAACGGCTGCTTTACTAATAGAGTAAGTCCCAATCGAGGCCATGCTTGTGATGCTCACAATCGATCCTACATTGATGATCGCAGCCTCACTTGAACCACGCAGTTTTGGGATCAACGCTGTGGTAATTTGCAAGGGACCAAAATAGTTGGTCTCCATCTCTGCACGCGAGGCCTCAAGGCTTTCATGAGAAGTGAGCTTGGTCGGCGTTACCAAAATTCCGGCATTGTTGATCAGAATATCTAGCGCTGGAATCGCCTTGAGGGCTTTGATGTGCTCAACATTGGTAACATCAAGAAGAAGCGGCTCGATAACATCGGGCGCCTCGGCAACCAATGCTTCTAGTTTCTTCAGATCTCGTGCGGTAGCATAAACTTTTTTTGCACCACCATCGACTAACGCTTTTACATACGCTTTTCCAATTCCACGATTGGCACCAGTAACTAAAGCGATTTTATTTTTTATCTCGAATGTACTCATCTCTTTCTCCTTGGGTTGAGTTCCAACCTAACATAGGACCTATTTTAGAATTGATAATGCCCAGAAGCAGAATATGATTTATTTGAATATTGAATGAATTGAAACCTAACTAAGGTTAGATATTTCCGCTCTTATCAAAATGAGAAATATTGGGTTTTGTAAAACGCTAAAGGTCGACTTCGTCAAGGCTTTCCGCGTTTTCCATGATGAAGGAAAATCGAAGGGAAGGATCTTTTCCCATAAGATCAGAAATAACCTTATCGGTTTCTTCTTCGTCGCCTTCGGGAATTTCTACGCGGAGCAAGCGGCGTTTGGTCGGATCTAGAGTCGTCTCTTTTAAGGTCCTGGCCATCATTTCGCCCAATCCCTTAAAGCGTTGCACATTAATTTTCTTTTTGCGTTTGCCCTCAAGTTTTTTGAGCGTTGCATCTCGCTGCTTTTCGTCGAGCACCCAAAAGGTATCATTGCCATAATCGATTCTAAAGAGCGGCGGTTGAGCGATATAAAGGTGTCCCTTTGCGATAAGATCGGGCATGTAACGGTAGAAAAAAGTTAACATCAGGGTGGCGATATGATGCCCATCCGAATCTGCATCCATCAACAAAATAACCTTATGATAGCGTAGAGATTTCGTTGAGAAATTGTCGCCAATCCCACATCCGAGCGCGTCGATGATATCCTTGAGTTCTTTGTTGCTCGACACTTTGGCGAAGGATTCTCGCTCGGCATTGAGAACTTTTCCACGTAGGGGCAGAATAGCCTGCGTGCGTCTATCTCGTCCTTGTTTTGCGTTTCCGCCCGCAGAGTCACCTTCCACAATAAATAATTCGCTTTCTTCGGGTAGCGAGCTCGAACAGTCGGCAAGTTTTCCCGGAAGATTAAGGCGAGTGTTGAGAGAGCGTTTTCTGGAAACTTTTTGGGCGGCCGATCGACTTGCAGCTCGTGCTTTGGCGGATTGAATAATGCGTTGGCAAATGGCATCGCCGGTATTTGGATGCCCGTTGAGGTAGCGTTCAAGTTCTGAACGAACGATCGAAGAGACGGCTTGTTTTACAAAAGGATTGTTAAGTTTTTCTTTGTTCTGGCCCTGAAATTGTGGGGAAACGAGAAAGACGCTAATAATTACCTTGAGGCCTTCGCGAATATCCTCGGAGCTAATCGCCAAACTTTTGGGCGCGTTATTATGCTGGTCAAAATAGCCGCGAATTGCTTTAAGAACGCCGTCTCGTATACCGGCCTCGTGGGTTCCGCCGTGCGGATTGGGAATACCATTTGTGAAGGGCAGAATTTCCTCTTTGGTATCTTCGGTCCATTGCAAGGCAACTTCGATTTTAGGGAATTCGGGATGGATGTTTTTGGCGTTAATGGAAATCGCGTCAATATGAACCGGGGGCTGTTTGCTTTCTTTTTGAACTCGCTCCAATAACTCAACGATTCCACCTTCATGCAAAAACGCGTGTTTTTTCTTTGCCACTTCATTTTTAAAAACAAGCTTAAGACCGGGATGCAAATAGGCGGCGTTGTCCATCCGCTTTTCGATCCATTCGGCATCAAATCCAATATCTTCAAAAATCGTATTATCGGGCCGAAAGAAAATTTCGGTGCCGGTTCGATTGGAGCTACCAGATGCTTTTACTTTGTTGAGTGGTTTACCAAATTGATAATCTTGGCTATAGATTTTCCCGTCCCGTTTGATGCGAACTTGAAAGTCAGAACTCAATGCGTTGACGACCGAGCTACCGACGCCGTGGAGTCCACCGGAGGTTTCATAATTTCCTGGATCAAACTTTCCGCCCGAGTGTAGGGTCGTTAAAATGACCTCAAGAACGCTTCGTCCATCTTTATATTTGTCGACCGGAATACCGCGTCCGTTATCGGTTACCGTTATGGATTCTCCATCTTTGTGAAGGATGACCTCAATGGTTGTTGCGTGACCGTTCATAGCCTCATCGACGGAGTTATCGACAATTTCCCAAATTAAGTGATGGAGTCCAGGTTTTCCTGTTCCGCCGATATACATTCCCGGACGTTTTCTAACAGGATCCAGCCCCTCGAGAACTGAAATATCTTTTGCACCGTATGACTTTGCCATCCTTGACCTCTCTTTTTACTACGAATATTTTCCTATATTCTGGGCGGAGATTAACGCCCCGAGGAGGGACTATCAAGGGTATGCTTACTTTTTATTCCCAGTGGACCGACGTAGGTTGTGGTTGATGGAGCGAAGCGACGAAACCCAACATCCGTTCGGCCATGTTGGGTTTCGTCGCTTCGCTCCATCAACCACAACCTACGTTTCAAAAAGAAAGAAATAAATAGTCGCTATTTTTTTTCTTTCTTCTTTTCTTCTTTTTTAAGAGGCGTCTTTGCAGGTACAACACCACGTCTTTGAAGTTTTCGATACTTTCTGAAGAGCGCCTCTTGGCGGTTATCAAGACTCACTCGCTCGCCTTCAATAATCATCGCCTCTACAAAAGAGCTCGGTTCAAAAGGATCGCCTGACCAAATAACAAAGTTTGCAAGTTTACCTTTTTCTATACTGCCCACATTGTTGGCACCAAAATTTTTCGCGGGCGTGGATGTGATTGCAGACATTGCAACCTGGTAGGGAAGGCCGGCTCGAACAGCGTTCCCGGCTGCGAAACGCAGATTGCGAACATTATGTCCCTCAAAGGTAGAGAGCAGGACCTCAACCTTGGCGGCGTGCAAAAGTTTGGCGTTATCAATCCGCGTTCCCAACTTATCAAAACTTGAAGGTAGGTTGGCGAAGGGATTGAGGATGACCGCAACCTTGGCTTTGGCCAATGCATCGGCCACCATCCAGGCTTCTTCTCCACCAGAAATAATGAGTTTGAAACCATAAGTATCCGCGAGTTTGAGGGTGGTGAGAATATCAGCGGCCTTAGAGACGTGGAAAATGATGGGGATATTTCCCGATAAACCTTTTTTCAACGCAAGGACATCTTGGCGACTCAATGTGGATTTTTTCCCTCGCGTGCCGTCTAAAGCTTTTGTGTTTTTCATCAAAAAGACGGTGTCCTCAAAAGCCTCGCGTAAAAGTTGAACCACCCCTGCTGTCGAGCCACCAACCTTTCTCGCCGCGCGTGCGTTGAGTGAAACATGAATGGCAACCGAATTGTTTTTTACTGAAGCGTGCGTGTTTTGACTGCCTTTAAGATCAATCCAGGCTGATTGTCCAGAAATAAGACCGCCCTCAGGGTTGACCAGAACCGAGGTGATACCGCCGGTGCGGCTGAGCGGAATTGCGCTCGCGTTGGGATTAAATCCGTCTGCGGCAAGGTAGCCGGGTTGGATAACATCCTTATCGCGATCAAGATTTCCGGCGCCGGTGTGGTTGGAAGCTTTGACGGCCCAGATTTCGGTCAGCCCCAATTCTGTGCCCACATCGATAAATCCTGGGGTTAGGACTTTCCCTGAGAAATCGTAAGTCAGTTTAGGGTTTTTGACAACTTTTGCGCCGGCTTCGATGTTCTCAATTTTCCCATCCTTGTCTATCGAAAGTGAACCATTTTCAATGACCTCGCCTTTTCCCGTGTAAATTTTCACGCCGGTATAGACCGATTGCGCATAAAGGGTTTGGGAGGACAGAAGAACAAAAGAAAGACTTAATATTAATTTTTTCATCTCACACCTTTGGCGCTTTTTGTTGATGTGTTGTTCTGCTCGACGTTTATCATTGGTGCGTATCCTGTCTCGAAATCGCTCCACCGCGGATTGGGTTTTTCGCGATCGAATTCACGAACACCTTGGACGAAGACAAAATCGGGTTGGGCGTAAATACTAAAAGGATGTTTATCCCAAACGACAATGTCTGCACGTTTACCTTTTGTTAAAGTACCCGTTACTTTTTCGAGACCAAGGGCCCATGCTGCATTGTAGGTAATCCATCGAAGGGCATCGTTTTCGGAAAGGTCCAAACCTGCACGTTTTCCTGCAAAAAATACTTTTGCGGCTTCTTGATTAAGACGTTGGATACCGATCTGAGAGTCGGAATGGATAATCGTTTTCACACCCGATTCGGATAAAAGTGCGGCGTTATAGATCGTCGCATCATGGGCTTCCAACTTAAATCCCCACCAGTCCGCCCAGGTCGAAACGCCAACTTTCCATTTTGAGAGAATGTCACGAATTTTATAGGCCTCTATGGCGTGATGAAATGAGCGCACTTTAAATCCGAACTCCTCAGAGAGTTGAAGTAGCTGGATCATTTCGTCGGCGCGGTAACAATGGATGTGCACCAAGGTCTCGCCTTTTAGAACGGAGACCAAGGTTTCTTGACCAAAATCTCGCTTAGGTTCGGCTGGTTTTTTCTTGGCGTCTGCACCGTCTTTTTTCCATTTGTTGAGTTTCTTTTCGTAGTCTTCCAGAGTTTTTAGGTGGTTGGCAGCTTTTTGAAAAAGGGCACGAAAGGCAGCGTAATTTCCCATCCGTGTACTCGGACCACCGCGTTCTCCATAGACGTTTTTTGGGTTTTCACCACAGGCCATTTTTATGGATTCGGGCGCTTCTTCGACCAACATTGCGCGTGCTGAGACGGCGGGATGCATTTGTACAACCGCGCCTTTTCCGCCGACAAGATTTGCAGATCCGGGAAGAATTTGGGCGATGGTAACGCCCGCTTTCATTGCTTTTTCAAAGGAGGGATCTTGAGGCCAAATACTATTTAACGCGTCCACATAGGGCGTGGCTTTATTGGTGGCCTCGTTTCCGTCGGAGGTCGCCTCAACGTAGGGCACCGCGTAAACGCCCATATGGGAATGGGTGTCAATAATACCGGGCGTGACAAATTTCCCTGAGCCATCAATGATTGCCGCCCCTTCGACCTTGATGGCCTTATCGCTAATGTCTTGAATCGTTCCATCTTTTAACCAAATACTTCCTTTCTTAATTGTCAGATTGTCAGCCGTTAAAATCGTCGCGTTTTGGATGATAACATTCTCAGGCGAGTTTTTGGTCGGCGTTAG
>JALSKP010000705.1 GCA_026988815.1 Myxococcales bacterium
GCGATGCCGAGGTTGATAGGATGCCCCGATGCGACCTATCCTGACCTCCAAGATGACGTGGGGATGAAAGCCGACCAAGCAGATATGAAGGGCGCAACAAAATTGGTCTGTGATAATAACTTGGACGACGATAACGATGGTCTTCCCGACTGTTCCGATCCGGACTGTGCCGCCACCCCTTCTTGCCAGATGGTTCCAACACTTCGACCAGAGGATTTTTCGAACCAAACCAACGCTGGGAATCTTTCCCCGGCTGATTTCATGGACCGCTGGTTTGATGCCAATGATCCCATTCAACCCGCCGCCGATCGCGCCCTTTATAATGCGACAAGCGCTGGCCTCATGCGTGGAAAAATCATTGATACGACGGGCCTTCCCATCGCCGGTGCGCAAATTGATGTTCTCAAACACCCCGGATTTGGACATACCTACAGCCGACAGAACGGCGAATTCGATTTGTTAATACCGGGTGCAACACGAGCCGCGTTACGTGTGAGAAAGAGCGGTCATCCCGAAGTTCAACGCTACTTCACCACACCCACCCAAGCGCGTCATAAAATGGGTTGGAGCACCTATCGTTATGACGCGTTATTCCACCGAATCCAAAGAGGTTTCATTCGGTGGTGCCACGCAATTTATTAACGGTCCCATGGTCGACGACGGCGAAGGGGCACGCCAACCCAGCGTTTATTTTCCCGAGGGCGTCACGGCAAAATTTGAAAAG
Source organism: Myxococcales bacterium (assembly GCA_026988815.1). Classification (GTDB taxonomy): domain Bacteria; phylum Myxococcota_A; class Bradymonadia; order Bradymonadales; family Bradymonadaceae; genus CALJNB01. Next base: position 725 of record JALSKP010000705.1, read on the forward strand.
GTGGATGGAACCATGGTTCCCGCCGGTGATACAGTTACGCTCAGAATGACCGAATACACCGTTGGCGACTTAGGACCGCAGGCGATGCCTGGCGACATTCCGATTACTTCAGGTTACATATGGGCCGCGGAGTTTAGTGCAGATGAAGCGCTTCGAATCGATGCGCTGCATGTGCATTTCTCCAAAACGATTTCGATATATCTGGATAATTTTATTAAACTGCCTGTCGGAGCGATTGTTCCCTTTGCAGTCTTTGATAAGAGAGAAGGTCTTCAGCACGCGTTAGGGCGTTTTGATTGGGGTAGTCTTTGGGTTTACAACCGACAGCCTCTTCTTTTTGGTAGCACAAATTAGATGCGTCAAAGGGGTTGGCATAAATCGTTGTACAATTCGAAATATCGCATCGATCAACATCAATACCCCAACAATCTTGCGTGGAATCGTTCTCTTTTTCGGCGGACGAACACCCTTGAAAAAAAAATATGACGACCGCGAAAAACAACCGCGAAAAACATATACTGATAAAGATTCATTTTTGCTCGTGACGGATTGCAGACGCTTCGGTGTTATTCCGTTTAATAAAAAAGTTTACCAAAACAAAGGCGCAAGAACAAAAAATTATTGGGTGAAGCTCACAAGTAGCGTGATCATTTTCTGAGGAATGGAAAGTGGATTGTAGGGTAGTGTGACCATTTTCGGCGGGTCGAATGAAAAGAGGTTTCTTGAATGAAGAGAAGTCTCTACCTGGGAGAGGGCTAGGGTGAGGGTCGTCAACGAAAGCAAGTCCTCTCAAAATCCCGCTGATATGGCTCACACTAATTGTAGGGTGCGACCCTCTGTGGTGCGCGAAGCCTGCCCTCGGGGTACGCCCGTAGGTCCTTTATTTACGAACGATCGACGGGTATACAAGGGCAGGCTTCGCACACCACAGCGGGTTACCCCTACAGATCAAATTCAATCTCCGACCGCCTTTAATCGAACACATCAATAGCGCTCAAAACATTTCAGGAAGTAGGACTTCTTCCCCTCTTTTCCCCGATCTGGAGGTCTGCACAAAAAATTGTTAAAAAAGCGGAAATAGATACCTCTTTTACGTGTTTACAGAGCCGACCCCGGTCGTGTAAATGACTGAGAAATGAAGGGTGCCTAAATGCGCCTATAAACCCCTCCGTAGTCTAGGATAGTTGGAGTATGAACATTAAATACTGGTTAATAACACTAATATGTGGCTCGTTTGCGATTGCATCAACGGCAAATGCGCAAGATAAGCCCAAAGACGATGAACCAACTGTGACAGAGAAATCTGGCGAGGACGCGAAATCGGAAGACAAAAAGAAGGAGGAAAAAAAGGATGCTGAGGCCTCAAAGAAGGAATCAGAAAAAAAGGACGCTGAAAAAGCTGCCGAAAAACCTCCCGAATCCAAACCAGAAGTGAAGAAAAAGCCAGCCCCGGAGGAGAAAGAAACCAAGTCCGAGGACATTGGTTTTTCTCCCATCGCAGAGCTCGCCGATAAGGATTTTGTTCCCCTTGAAGAGATTAACGAAGAGGAGCTCGAGCAAATCATTCCCGCTCGCGTCCACCCACGTATAGAATGGTCGGGGTTGTTTCGTCTTAGAACCGGCATTCGCAATAATTTTGATTTGGATACCCAAGGGTCATCTCGTTTTCTTCCTCCCGTGGAAAGCTACACGCCCACCGGTAACCCTGCCGATTCTGAAGCGGAATCCCATTGGTCGACCAACATGAGCTTACGCTTAGAGCCGACCATCTTTATTACCGAAGATATTAAGATTCACACCGAGATCGCGTTTCTGGATAATGTCATCCTCGGTTCTCAATCGATTTCTCAACATTCCGATAATCCCCTAAAAGATAGAACCGCCATCGGTGACCAATTTTCTTTTAATAACCTCATCGAAATCAACGAGCTCTATGGGGAAGTAAATACGATTTTTGCCACCCTCTACGCGGGACGAATGGACGACGTTTGGGGCTTGGGAATGTACACCAACTCTGGCGATTGCAACGATTGTAACTTCGGAAATCATGTCGATCGCGCGAAGTTACAAACCAATTTGTTTGGGTTTTATCTTACCGGTACCTGGGATTTTCCAAACGAGGGCGTGACAACGCGCTCTCCATTTTCTTTTGGTGGCCAGCCTTATGATATTTCCCAAATTGATGAAGCCGATCAATGGACGATCTCAGTTGAAAAGGTTGCAAGAACACGCGAAGAATTAGAAAAGCAATCCAACGCGCTCTTGGAAGAAAACGCATGGGTCCCCGAAGGTGGAATTCAATACCGTTATCAAAGCCAAGAAGGCGCTTTCGTAAGCGGCTTGGGAGATTCCTTTGACCCAGCCGCACCGCCAACCTTAATTTATAAAGGCGCAAGCGTTCACGTCGTCGATGCGTGGGGACGTCTACTTTACCAGCCCGAAGAAGACCGATTTATTAAGCTAAATTTGGAAGTTCTCGGCGCCTTCGGAAACGTGGATAACGTGACCAATGGTCCGGTCGGCGAACCCGAAAACAACGAAGCTTTGATCAACTGTTTTAATGAAGATGTACGTGCTGGAAATCAAGCTCGATGTACGCGCGATGATAGTGGGAATTCAACCCAACGAAGTTTAACCCAATTCGGACTCGCGCTTGAAACAGAATTTCGTTTCAATTCTCCTGTCATCTTTGGTCTCAACGGCGGAATTGCATCCGGCGGCGATAGCGCTGCGTGGGGAACATCGGGAAAACCAGATTTAGATTTTTTCCGATTTAATCCAGATTATCACGTCGATCTCATTCTTTTCCGAGAAGTGATTGGAACGGTTACGAATGCCTATTACGTGAATCCCAACTTAAAATTACGTTTTTTCGAAACATCAGAACGTCATTTAGCGCTCAATGTTGATGCCATCTTCTCTGGCGTTGTGAATAAAAAAGGCGGCGTCTCGGATGAGGGACTCCTCGGATTCGAACTCGATGCGGGCCTAAGTTACGTCATGCGTGACCTCTTCACTGCCACCATTGAGGGCGGAATGCTCTTTCCTTTCGACGGACTCGCTGCCCAGTCCGGACGCGCAAGATACACCGTCTTTGGCTCCAACCCAGACGATTTTACACGCACCCTTAGCCCAACGATTCCTTGGACAATCCAAGGGAAAATGTATTGGAATTTCTAACTTGAGCTCCCCAACTCGCCATGTCTCGCTTTGGGTATGACCTCTGAAATTCCTGTAGGGCGTGGCCTTGTGCCTTGTCTTTGTCATAATCTCCGAAATTTTTCTAAGCGTTGTGAAGGCAGTCTTTTTATTTCCCTCGAGTCAAAGGATGGATGAGGTAGAGCGACGTTTGGAGCCAAAGCCGAGGGGCGGGGTCATGCTTTTTGAGAGATTTCTATCTTGTTGGAAAACCCTCACCCTAACCCTCTTCCAGAGGGAGAGGGGACAAAAGTTCCCCGGCGGGGCCCCACTGCCCGTCACGGAAAACATAGAAATTGAAATAAGCCGACAATCTGCTGTCCTACTCAAAAATCTATTTTTTTGCCTTCTTCTGTCGACGCAAGCATGTGCCATTGTTGCGGCACCCTTTCAAACACAGCGATCTCTTCCTAAACTTCATTTGGAGATCTCCCACTCCCTTCCTTCAAAACTTGTGCTTAATTTCAGAGCCGAGTCGGTGCAAAATATGGAAGGGACAATTGTGATCTACCGCGCCTTGGGCGACGCCGAGTTTTCTCCGTGGAAAACAATTGCAGTTCGAGATTTTGAAGCGGCATTATTGGACGGTCTCCGGCTTATCGATAGTACACTTGCATACAATCAACCCGTTGCTTATGTGGCTCGCGTCCTCGCCGACGAAAAAGAAGTTTTAAGTAGGCAGGTGAGCTTCCAGAAAAAAGAGGGTCCCTCTCCGCCAGAAGATATTGTCACCGCGATTACAGATCAAGGGATTCGGATTTCGTGGCGCCCCTCAACATCCTTTTCACATGTTATCGTCTACCGGCGAAATCTTCTGGAAGATTCGCCAATGGAAATCATTTCCGATTTGGTGAAAGGTGAAGCCTTTCAAGATGAGCCTTTAGATGCGGGCGTCTATACCTACCAATTGGTGGCCCTAACCTCGCATGAAGCGGACCCTCTCGCCTACCTCGAATACGGTCCTTTATCTGAGCCGGTCTATATTACCCTGGATCCCGACGTTGATGGGGCCGAGAAAGTGCTTGAAAATAAAGTTAAGAAGGAGATGAACTAATGTGGTTGGATATCCAAACGTCGTCCAATACGATCCAAATACGTAAAAAATTTCCAACGCGTTTTTACGATTTCGTTTTCCGTTTTTTTTCTGGATTCTTACTTGGCTCGGCCTTAGCGGGTGTTTATTACGGCATCGACTATTTAGGAAAAAAAGCGATCGGGATGGAAATAGGAGAGGATTTCTGGCTTTCGGTCCTGATTATCGTCGGTTTTTTTTCTGTGGCTTGGGCAAATATTTCGATCTTGCGTTCAACCTATTTTGTGTTCGACATGGGTGCCCAAGAAATAAAAATATTTCAAAAATGGGTTTTTAGAGACCCATCTTCTCAAGAAATTCCATTCGAACATATTCGATCTATAGAAGTTCATTCTGGAGTGAATCCCTCTTTGGCGGTTGTCTTTGAGGACACAACCTATAATCTAATGGGTCATATTTCTGTTCCCGCGTTGAACGACATTATTGATAGGCTGACAAAACTCAACCCTCCCTTTGAGCTAAAAAAACTCTAAAAAAGCACACGAAGAACGATTCGAGTCTACCGATAGAAAAAAAGTTTAGGCAGCCAAACCAAGCAATACGCCTCGATCGGAGTTCAATCTCCAATTGCGCGAAAAAGGCTATTGAAGCACAGGCGATCCCTCTCTATGTTCACCCATCGCTACCCATTTTAAGATATCTTGATGCAAGAATTCGTTCACCTTCACGTTCACACGCAATACAGTTTACTTGACGGCGCGATTCGAATTCCAGATTTAATGAATCGAGTTTCGGAACTCGGAATGACCGCCATCGCGATGACCGATCATGGAAATATGTATGGCGCCATCGATTTTCAAAAATCGGCCCAAAGCAAAGATCTTAAATCTATTATCGGTTGTGAAATGTACATCACCACCGAGAACTATCAGGAAGGCACAGACCCAAAAAGCTACCACCTCACCCTTCTTGCTAAATCCTTGGTCGGTTATCGTAATCTCAGTTACTTGCAATCCATGGCTTGGCTGAACGGTCAGCATCAGCGAACCAATATTCCACGGATTGATTTCGACCTGCTCAGAGAACGCGCTGAAGGTTTAGTCTGCCTTTCAGGCGACCTGGGAAGCGTTATCAACCAGGCGATTTTGAAGGACGATATGGTCCTGGCCAAAACCTATGCAAGGTTACTAAGTGGTATCTTTGGAGACGATTTTTATATTGAGCTCATGGATAACATTCTTCCAGAAACCCAGAAGGTTAGAGCGGCGCTGATCGAGCTTGCCAATGAGGAAAATTATCAGCTCGTGGCGACCAATGATTGTCACTACCTTTACCGAGAAGATGCGCGCGCCCACGCCATTTTAATGTGTATACAGCTCGGAAAAAAAGTGGATTTGGAAGATCTGATGGTTCATGGCCTCGATCAACTTTACCTGCGTTCGGCTGAGGAGATGTACGCGCTCTTTTCTGATGTCCCTCAGGCGTGCGAAAATACGGTTAAAATAGCGGAAAAGTGTAATCTGGAAATTCCCCTCGGCGAGGTTTTTCTTCCGCTATATGACGTCCCAGAAGCCTTTTTAGAACGGGCAAATATCGATGATAAAAAGGCCGCGATCGGCGCCTATTTCGAACATGTTTCGATCGAAGGACTGGAAAAACGCTTCCTCGAATTCGACGAATTAGGCGTAGAATACGACCGCAAAGTCTACGAAGATCGCCTCCGGGTCGAAATGGATGTCATCGTAAATATGGATTTTCCCGGCTACTTTCTCATTGTATGGGATTTCATCGCTTGGTCGAAAATGATGAAAATTCCAGTGGGTCCAGGCCGCGGTTCTGGCGCCGGGTCTTTGGTTGCCTACTCCCTCGATATTACAGATATTGACCCTCTTCCTTATGAACTTCTCTTTGAACGTTTTCTAAATCCAGAACGCGTATCGATGCCCGATTTTGATATCGATTTTTGCATGAATCGGCGCGGTGAGGTCATTGATTATGTGACGCAAAAATATGGACAAAATAACGTAGGTCAGATCGTAACCTATGGACAATTGAAGGCAAAGGCATGCATTCGCGATGTCGGACGATCTTTGAATCTTAGCTTTGGCGAAACCGATCGTATCGCAAAGTTGGTCCCCGATGTATTAAATATTTCTCTCAAGGATGCGCTCGAACAAGAGCCCCGTTTAAGGGAAATGCGTGATGAGGATCCCAAAGTTGATTCACTTTTTGAAATTGCTTTATCGCTTGAGAATTTAAATCGACAAGCCGGAATGCACGCCGCTGGCGTTGTGATTTCTGAAGGTGCACTCTGGGAATATGTCCCGATTTGTCGAGGTGCAAACGGCGAAATTGTAACCCAATACGCAAAGAACGAAGTTGAGGAAGCGGGCTTAGTTAAGTTCGATTTCCTGGGTCTAAAAACGCTGACCGTTATCGATGATGCGATTCGTCTCATCAATCATCAATGTGAAAGGGATAATAAAGCGCCCTTCGATATTCGACGTATTCCGATGAACGATGAGGGCGTCTTTAAGATGATTTCATCCGGCGCCACAACAGGAATTTTCCAACTCGAGTCCTCCGGTTTTCAGGAATTGTTAAAAAAATTAAAACCCGATTGTTTTGAGGATATTATCGCAGCCGTTGCGCTCTATCGACCAGGCCCTTTGGGGTCGGGCATGGTTGACGATTTTATTGAAAGAAAGCACGGTCGAAAAAAAGTCGAGTTCCCACATGAATGGTTATCCGAATGTCTTGGACCCACTTACGGCGTTATGGTTTACCAAGAACAGGTGATGAAAACGGCACAAATCATGGCGGGATATACCCTCGGCGGCGCCGATATTTTACGTCGAGCGATGGGAAAGAAAAAGCCCTCGGTAATGGCAAAACAAAAGGTTTTATTCGTCGATGGCGCCGTTAATCTTGAAATTGACAAAAAAGTAGCTGAAGAAATTTTTGACCTGATGGCCTATTTTGCGGGCTACGGTTTTAACAAATCGCATTCGGCCGCCTACGCACTCATCACCTATCAAACTGCATATTTGAAAGTGCATCACCGCGTCGAATTTATGGCCGCCCTGATGACAAGTGATCGCGACAATACCGACAAAGTTGTTCGTTTTATCAATGAGGCCCGTTCCATGGGCATCGATGTTCTCCCTCCGGATGTGAATCTTTCCAATCTTGATTTTTCAGTTGTCGATAAAAAAATTCGGTTTGGACTCGCTGGAATCAAGGGAATTGGGTCGGGTGTTATTGAAGTGATTTTGGACGCAAGAAAGACAGGTCCTTTTGAAAGCCTTTACGATTTTTGTGCCCGTGTGGATTCCAAAAAATTGAATAAAAGAACGATCGAGGCAATGGCAAGATGCGGCGCTTTTGACGACGTCGCCCCAAATCTGACGGGACGATATATCGGCGATGTTTGTGTCGCCAGAGCACAAATGGTGGGCGCGATTCACACCGCAGTAGATCGCGGAGCCAAAACCCAGCACGATGCCGAGGTTGGACAATCTTCGCTTTTCGGCATGATGAGCGAGACCCAAAAATCGGAAAGCCTCAAGGATTTTTATCCTGAAGTAGAAGGCTGGTCAGATCGAGAATTGCTAGATTTTGAAAGAAAGTATTTAGGGTTCTACGTGACAGGTCATCCACTCGATCGCTACGATTCCGAAATTGCGCTTTATGGGGTCACGCAAAGTGTGGAAATCACGGAGGGAAAAATCGGGCGACGCGATACCGTAAAAGTTGCCGGAATGATCTGCGAGTTAAGAGAGCGTCCCTTGAAAAGTGGAAAGGGACGCATGGCGTTTTTTAAAGTCGAGGACAAGTACGGCGAAGTCGAGGGAATCTGTTTTTCGGCGGCCTATGAAGAAAACGAAGAAGCGCTTAAATCAGGTGAACCCCTTCTCTTTGAAGGAAAGGTCGCCGAAGAAGGAGACCACGAAGCACGCACCTATCGGCTTCGTCTGAGTTCCGTCCAGATGCTCGCAACAGCGCGAGAGGAAATGGTCCGTAAAGTTCGTATCGTTGTCCAAGCCGAGGATATTTCTAAAAGGCAGCTCGAAAAACTAAAATCTCTTTGTGAAAAACACTCTGGGATTTGCAAGACCTCCATTAAATTTGAGATAAAAGATGCGCTTGGAACGGGAACGGCTTTTATCCCCTTTCCGCAAGAATATTGGGTCGAGGCCAGCGACGATTTTCTTATGGGAGTCGAGCGTATTTTCAAAGGACGTGTTGTCCACCTAGGTTAGTTTTGACCGATGCGATTCCTCACAAAAACCTCGTTGTCTGAAAATACTCGTCGATCAATTCCAGCGAATCCATTGGGAGCCAAGCGAGCATTGGGCGTTTGATTCTGCTTTATGGATCTCGCAGAAAGAAGGGACAACCTGTTTGGCCAACAGGCTCAAAGCCGGGCCTACATTGGCAAGTATTGACCTCTGGGCCTCGCCTGCAGAATTTTAGTTTTGAGCACTCTGGTTCGCAGAGTGGCCGACATTGCCCCTTTTCTAAACGTGTACGCGGCCCGCATTCGCAAACGACCTCTTCACATCTCCCAAACATTCCACACATTGTGTTCGAGTTACATTGGGTACCTTGATCAGGTGGGCCCCGGTATCGGTGGGTCGCTTTGGCGAGGCGCTTTGGCTGGCGTCAAAAAACAGGCACCCGTTAATACATAAGAACAGGCTAAGAAGAATTTTTTTCATATGTATTCATTATTGCAAGCAATAACGCGATTTGCTGG
>JALSKP010000706.1 GCA_026988815.1 Myxococcales bacterium
GTAAGAAAATGGGCAAACCCTTTGTTTGTAAACCTCGCTCTTGGCTGAAACACTACACGCCAATGCGTTCGGTTCCGTCCAAGCAAGTTGACCTGGCTGAGTTTGAATGTCGCTTCCCGGAAGAATATAAACAAAAAGGAACGGGTTCCTATAAGGTCGATCTTTCAATTCGGCAGCCTTTGGCAGAAAAAACAACCTCGATCGGAAGCTTGGAATTTAAGGTGCAAAACATTAAACATGGGTCGCGAAATCGGCCGAAGACTGTTCAAACAACATCCCATGATACCCTGGTTGGCGGCGCCTTTGTTTACGAAATGGTAGGCGGATAGAAGGTGCTGGATGCAATCGCCAACGCACATTATCGCATGTCCATGTCGGACCGCGGTACGCTCACATTATATTCGCTTTTGGTCCAAGGTCGATAAAGGGTCCAGTCGCCTTTCCTATAGCGCCGTGTTTTTACAATGGAAAGCGATTCGAATCGCCGGGTGGATTGAGTCAAGCCGAAGAACAATATTGGAGCTATAAAGGTAAAAAAGATAAAGAACAGGTCTTCTGGATGCGACATACTTTCGTTCTGCAAAACCTACATGTTCGACGCACAAACGCGATTACGCACAATAAACAACGTCTCTTTTTGGACAACAGCCCAGGTAAATATGAATGTAAATTCATGGCCGATGGGAAGGTAAAAGCGAGCATCGAGTTCGAGGTTAAAGATGGAAAAATCGTTAAAAACAAATGCGATGATAACATCAACTTGCCGAGCTATGTGACGGGTGTGACTTTTAAAGATAAAGGCGTTTCTACTGTGAAGGTTGACCGAAAGTTAAAGTCTAAACTTTTCTACACATCCAAGAGATGGGCTAAGGGATGTCCAGCGAAATAGTAAAGACACTTACTTAACTTCGGCGAACGCCCCAGAACTTGAGGTTGTTTTTTCATCTCCGTATGTGGCCTATTATTTGAGTGAGGTTGTTTAATATCAATGCTTACTAAATGTCGAAAATAATCAGGTCTTGTTTTTCACGCAACTTCACCACGTATTCGGAGAAGTTTGCAAGGGGATGCCGCTATCGATCCATATGCTGCGAGTGAAAAATCCCGGCTCTCTTAGCTAACCCAGATTTCGTCAAAACAAGCAGCGAGGAGATCGGGAAAAACGGCGAGATCGAGGTCTATATCCATAACGCGGCCCACCTTTCTCGCTCACCTTTTCTTGAAACAGAACCCGTTTGCTCTGCGAGGATTGGTTCAGTCTTTGGCGCGCGAATTTCGTCCCAAAGGAATTCACGTTGTCTCTATGATTATCGACGGAGTCATCGTCGGAGCCCGCGCCCAAGACACGTTTAAAATGAAAAAAACAGAGTGCATTTCACCTGTGGAGTTGGCACACACCTTTCTCTACCTCAGCCAACGATCCAAATGGTGCTGGACAATGTACGCACATTTGACGAACGCTTTTGAGGTCCCTTGTGAAAATAAATGCAGATTTTACTCTTCGCGGTGTTGTCCGGCCCGACGACTACCAGTGGGTTCCCTCACCGCATCTTGTTGCCCGAGCAACGCGTTTGGTGCGATACGAACCCAATAGCTCCTTTCCGACGCACCTTCATGGTGGCGGCGAAGAAATTTTCGTCCTCGATGGACCCTTCGCTGATGAGCACGGCGAGTATCCGGCGGGGTCCTATTTGAGGAATCCTATTGGGACTTCTCATGCACCAAAGATTGGCCCTCAAGGTGCGAGGTTTTCGCAAAAAAAACTCCATCCAAAATCGGACAGAGATAGTACGTTAATTTACTATTTTCACATTAGCTAAAAAAGTCGATTTCGATTTCAGGTTCTTGGAGAACAAACTTAACGGCCTCATCAGAGGCATCAATTCCCGTCAAACGACGAAGACTGTTATGGATATGATGTGGACGAATCCTAAGTGTTTTATCGTCGATGGGTTTCATCTTCGCTGGATCAAATCCTTTGGCTTGATGGTTTTCATCAGTCGCGCCGATGACGCGATTTCCTTTGATTCCAGGTCCCATGAACATCATACTTGCGACTGGCCAATGGTCTTTACCTTGGTCGTCATTGTACTTTGGCGTTCTGGAAAACTCAGACGCCATCATTAAAACGACTCTATCGCGAATACCGAGAGCTTCGGCGCGCTCCATCAAATATTCGACAGTCTCAGTATATTCGGTGAGGCGGTCGTTTTGACGGTTTTCGTGATCTCCGTGGGTATCAAATCCACCCACACTTAAGTTGGCGCTGATACACAAGCCAGCTTTACACGCGGCCATCACAACGGCGGCGGAGCGTTTAGCACCTCGAAGCGAGTTTAACTCCTCATCGTTTGGCAAGTACTCACTGATCTTTTTCAATTTGGATGCCGAAAGCTGAGCTGCGAAAAGGGTGCCCATCTCTCGATTTATTTTCGGTAGATTTTGACGACCCAATTGTGTGCTACGACGTTTAGCACGTAGTTCGGCAAGCGCTTTTGTTCCAAACTCTGAGAGGTAGGGACGGTCAAGATTTCCGCCTTCGAAATCCGATTCTCCCAAGCGCTCGATGGAAGCCGTCGAGCCTAATCGGGAAACAGGGAGTAAGTTGCCAGTGGCGCTATATCCACCGTAACTTAGATAGGCTAGCGGAAGGCCCAAACCTTCGGATTTTTTAGCGGCAAAAAGGGCCGCGAAGGTTGGATAGCCACGTCCGGTCAGCTGCCCGGTTCCGGCATAGCGAGAACCCGTTGAATGGCCGTTGGTGATGGTATCGATACCATTGATCACAAGAAGGTCATCTTTAAATTTCTTGAAGAAACTCTCGTTCGCACCAATAGGCGCGTACTTGATCTTACCCGCGGTTAAAATATCTCCGGTGGCAAAGGCTTGGTCCACTCCCTCGGACTGACCTTTGGGGTCACATAGATTACAAACATCCCATCCGCCGTTTGCGACAAATGCGATGAAAAAATTACCTTTATAGACTTTATTATCCTCAGCTGCGAACGCGTCGCTGGCAACTGGGGTAGCGAGGGCAAGTCCAGAGAGCCCTACCAATTTCATAAAATTTCGGCGATCCATACCTTACTCCTTACTCGTAAAAGAAACTAAAATCAGACAACATATAAGCGACCACCGCGTTCCACGAACGAATGGTGTAGAATTCATCAATCGACAGATCATCTCCTCCTCGGCAAGGTGATTCTAAACGGTTGGTGTACTTACCTTCTCCTTCACGCGCCATTCCAATGAGACCATCTTGTTGAATTTTTCCCCAGAGGTCGACCAACTCGTCAATTTCTGGATCGTTATTTTTATAGCGTTTTCCGAGAATGCGCTGATAGAGGTGAACGATATTCTGGCGAATTTCAGTTTCTTTATCCGAGATAAAACTGTCGGTTTCAACGAAAGGAAAGAGAATGCGCTCGCCTTTAGGACGGGCAAAATCTTTGGCAACGTTTCTACAAGCGAGGTCGTTTGCCATGACGTTCATCACGGCTCCACTCACACCGTTGGGTGTTTTGAGGCGACGAGTGGTCTCCACGGAATCGATACCATCAAAGAGGAAGTAGAAGGTACCACGGTTGGTTTCATACTTTAGATCCTCAGAAATTGCATTTCTGGACGATACTTTCCAATCGCTCTCGAAGACTGCGAAAATCTTTCTCGCTAAATCTTCTGGTGTAATGAGACTCGCCATTCCCACAATTTCAAGCTCGGTCGCGCGATCATCTTCGGGAAGTTTCTCGATATTGACAGCCGTAAAGAGCGGAGAATTTAACCACTCTTTGATAACAACCTTGAAGTTATAATCGGACTCAACAAATCGTTCTGAGATACGATTGATTTCAGCCTGCTGCTGTTCGAAGGCATGCTGAAGTTGGTTAAAATCTGGTTTGGTTGAATCGGTGGGGGCGATCACACGATCGCGTCCAGTCAAAATGAAGTAGGCGTTAGAGACCATCGCGGTTGGGAAACGGCGATCGGCGGCAGCTTGTTCTCCTAACCATCGTTCAGAATCAGCGGCACGACTCGCTGGAAGGAGGGTTCCGTTGAACCCGGCCGAATAGGATTTATCCCACTCTCCGCGGAAAGGTCGACGATGGCCCTGATTATCAAAATTTTGTAAAAGCGCGGCGACTGGATCCATCGGAATATGGCAGACATTACACTGATTAAAATCGACAATTGGATTGATATACTCGACCACTTTGTCCGCATCAGCGGCACGTGGAGCCAACTCTAAAATATTGGTATCTAAGAAAATTTTGTAGAACACACGTGTACGCGCGCGGTTAAGATTTGTTGCGGTGGACTCCCATCGGCTCCAGAACATGGAGGAGGAAAGCAGACCAGCGTGGTAATAATTTTCCTCTTCCGGAATCCCAGTACGTCCGCCGCCAGGTAAGGTAACGGGAAGAAATTCGTCCGGATCGTTATCGTCTTTGAAATCAACCTGGTCGGCAATCCCATACGATTTGGCACTGAAAGGATTGACCATAACATAGGGTGCGGTCAAAACTTCGGTGAAAGGCTTCTCGTTTTTCACAAGATGGGTAATAAGTTTGACCGGACTCTGGCGGAAACCAAGACGGGTATTACGACCCATTAAATTTTTATAGTCGCGTTGCTCTTCGGTGTCCTCAGGAAGGTCGCCCACCCAATTTCGATCGGGAAAGGTTTCTGGATCCAAAACCCCAGAATCGCCTTCGTTACGCGTGTGTAGGATATCATTCCAACCGCGTTCTAGATAATCGTAAAACGCGTCTTCTTTCATCAAGTCATCATAAATGCCATCTAAGGCTTGGGGATCTTTATCCACAGCTTGGATTTCTTTTGAAGTCGGCAAACGCCCCCCCAAAAGAATTGTTGCGCGTCGGAGCTGAGCGTAAGGTGTTTGGAATTGAACACCCTCTAAGAAGGGAACTTTGGGTCCTTTTGTTTTACAGACGCGCGGTTTGTCCACGCGGCTAATAAATTCCGTTAATATTTTTTCGCGATCAGAGCCTTTCTCTAGGACTTTTCCGCCCCCGTGCTCGATACCGGCCGTTGCCTTTAACAAAAGCTGAGATTTGTTATCGAAATCTTGGTTTTTCTGTTTTGCCCATGTTTGGGATACCGAACGGTTGCGCTGAAGGTAATCTGCATACCCGCCTGAGGCGTTCAGAATAAAACCGGTTCCACTAGCAACGCCCGTCGCCGCATGGCAACCCGCACAACTTTCATCCATCATGGTGTTTACGGTACGGTTGAAAAACAACGCGTCAGAAACGCATTCTTCAGTCTCTTCAGTTTCGATACTTCCCGAAACGCAACCCGTAAGCACAACTAAAAGCGTTGCAAAGAAAAAAGGATAATGTCTCATTATCGCTCCTTTTGGTCTAAATTTTTAAATGTCTTGGATAAAGACTAAAGACGAAGTTGGTTTGAAGCAAGCGATTTTGAGTTATTCGTAATATTAAGGTTCGCGCTTAGAATGCAGGCAAGGCGTCGTTCGAACGAATTAACGCCATTCTTGAGTGTCGGGATAGTTCATCGGAAAACCGACCCGAGTCTTGATTAAGCCTTTCCTTTAAGGGGTTTAGGAACACGCCTTCATCCTTTGCGCCAACTTTTTGACGTTCCAAGCCTCGAGACGAAATGTCCACAAGTAATGCCGACAATTCACGTATCGAACCCCCAGAAAACATGCCATCCAATCCCGCTTCACTGGCAAGTTTGATCACTTTCTGATGAGATTGGTAATCAAATTGTTCGAGAAGATCAGCAGCTTCTTTTCTTGCCTCAAGATCGTAAATGATCCCTTTCCAAAATGCGGGAAGCGCCAAAATATTCTCGACCGGTCCCCCATCAGCTGAACGCATTTCAAAATAACGTTTGAGGCGAACTTCTGGAAATACCGTCGACAGGTGCAGTTCAAAATCTCCCATCGTCGGTGTGTAGGACTTAAACCCATTCTCGAAAAAATGGCGAAAAGAATGTCCCGACATATCGATTAAATCCTCTCCACGCTGAATAAAAAACATCGGAACATCCATCGCCCACTCAATGTAATCGGAAAACCCCCAATCACGATTGTACATGAACTCAGGAATCCCACTTCGGGCGTTGTCGGTTTTGGTCCAGATATGAGCGCGATAGGATCTAAACCCGGAATCCTTCCCTTCCCGCCAAGGCGAATTCGCAAATAAAGCGTTCACAAAAGGCGTGATTCGAAGCGCCGTGCTGACCGCATCCACCGCATCGTTTTCAGAGGTATAATCCAAATTCGCTTGGATCGTGCACGTCATCTTCATCATCCAGTGCGCAAGTTCGCCTTGGGTTGGCAAGTATTGCTTCATAATCGCATAGCGTGACTTGGGCATCCAAGGAACGTCATCTAAGCCATCCCACGGATTGAGCCCCCAACACACCGCCGCGACATCTTCGCTGACCGCATTAAGTTGTTTGAAGTGGCGGTTGACCTCAGCTTGGGTCTGAAAAATCGTTTTCAAAGGAGCACCAGACAATTCAAATTGCCCACCTGGCTCTAGCGAAATCGCACCATCGGCGCCCGTAAGTCCGATACATTTCCCTTGATCAAAAACCTTCTCCCAACCAAAACCTTCACTCATCTTTGTTAGAATAGATCCAATCCCGCGTTCTCCCTCATAGTTTAAAAGCTTTCCGCTCTTCTTATCAAAAAGAAATTTTTCGTGTTCGGTTCCCACTCGCCGCTCTTCAATCGTTTTAATACCCAAATGAAAATATTCGAGCATCTGTTCCTTGCTTTCCAAGGGAGTTTTATTTTCTTTTGAAACGCCTGACATGAACTACCTCTTCTCAAAATTTGTTTTACGATGCGACCGTCGTTTTTTTGATTCTAAAGATCGCATCTTTTTAGCTTAAAATGTATTTTTTTTTGATACGTTTTATCCACCATGGAGCAGTTTTTATCCATTTTCCGTGGATCCATAACCAAAACATTGTTCGATATATTTGGCACACTTTACGCATAGTCAAGGAAATATGATTTTCATTCTCATTGAGAGAATTTATTAATTAATAAGGATTTAAAATGAAATTTCGCATCTATTCACTACTCGGCCTTACTACTCTCGCTTTCGCATGTGGCGCCGATGAAGGTGAAAAAATTGAAACCACCCAAGTTCACGCCATCGTTGGTCAAAGTTACGGAAACACCATTAATACGGCGATTGCCAACGCGAACTTTCTGGAACAATCGGCCCTCATCACCAATATTTTGAAAACCCGAGTCGGCGATGCTTGCGCTACGCCTGCCGTTGACGGCCAACCCTACGATTGCGACGCCTTTGAGCCAGAGTTCAACTTGGACGACTTTCGAATTCGACAAGGCGAGGTCTCAGACCTGCTTCAACAAACCATCTTTCAACCTGGAAATGTAGAGGCCTCAACCGAAACCCAAATCACCTATCTTATTTCGGGAGAGAGCGTTTGTGGTGTTGAGGATTCCATGTTCCCAAGCGATTGCATCACCAATGTGAATAAAGCTCAAGTGCGTTTGGTCGTTACATCACCAGAGCCCAATGCGGTCGATATTGACGTCCTCGTCGGACCCAATCGAGACAATCCCCTTTCCTTAGAATTTCACGAAGACTTCCTCTCCGTTGAAGCTGATTTGGACGGGATTGATGGCGCGGCAACTTACCTTGATTCCAAAGGGCTTTTAGAACTCGGAAATGAACAACTTCCAACGACTTTCCAAGGCCGAATTCGCGCCGAAATAAAAATCGAAGGACCGAAGAAATTATCAGGTTCCTTGTCTGTTCTTCGCGCCTTAAATGTTGCTGGAGGAGATTTCGGCGTTCAAATCGAGGCCAGCGAGCCGACCTATAAAGTTACTTTGGACGGTATTAACGAAACCCTGTCTATTCTTGCTGACTTAGGAAAAACAGATCTTGCTTTTCCTTTAAACGAAAAAGACTGGGCTGTTCACCTCGGCGGTCTTAACGGCGAGGCCGTGTTCTCCGCTGGGACTGACTCGATTACACTCACCGAACTGGGATTTGGAGAGGAAACGAGTACCCTTCATATTGACGGACAAAAGGCCATCACTTTTGATATTAATCCAACCTCGGGCCGAAAAATCGACCTCATCGCCTCTCCCACGGCTGACGGAGCGAAGCTTGATTTCGCCTCAGCTTTGGATATCATCGTAGGCTTGAATTTTGCTAATATTGATGTCTACGCCAACGAATTTGTGGACGATGATACCTTCAGATTTTCACTCGAAGGCAACTCGCCTTCTCTTAAAATCGAAGAGGGAAAAATTGAGGTAGTGGAAGGCACATTGAAAATGTCTTTAGAAAATGCGGGGGATTCTTTGGAAGCCACTGCAGGTCAGTGTATTTCTCCGGTTGTTATCATGACTTCTTCTGAAGACGAGATTGTTGAACGACCTGAACTTAATCCGATTGAAAGTGTTGTGGTTGGAGCCTGTGATTAAGAAATCCCTTTTCTAAAAAAGAGAGCTGAAGGCTCTCATTTTTTATGCTCGTTTTTATCCAAACATTTTACGTAAACGTCTTTACTATATTTTATTTCCTCGTTCACTTTCGACGTCGATTCCAAAATACATTTCGTATGTCCTCTTACAACGTAGTGTGATCATTTTCGGCGGGTTGAATGAAAGAGGTTTCTTCTTTGAAATGAAGAGAGTCCCTGTTGGGTTTCGTCGCTTTGCTCCGTCAACCGCAACCTACGGTGTTTCTTTGATTGCGATTCGGCGAAGAAATGGACACACTCCCTGCAAAGAGAGCGGAGTATTGTGTGAAAAAATTAATCGTCTTATTTGAACATCCTCAATGGCAAGTTCCGCTTTTTGACGCGCTCAAAAAACGCGGGATTCCTTTTGAGGCCTGGGATCTGAAAAAGGGTTTTCGGCGAGATACAGACGGGCTGGGGGATGCGCTCATCTTCAACCAAGCCTCGCCGAGTGCCTACCTTCGCGGGCATACGCAGGCGGTGCCGTGGGCGTTGAGTTTACTCGAAATTTTGGAAGCCGATGGAATGGAAGTCATTAATGGATCCAAGGCTTTTCGTTTTGAACTCAATAAAGCGCTGCAATCTCGGGTTCTTGAAAAGGCATCTATTGACCATCCTAAGTCGGTCTTTTTTAACCATCCTGATGCGCTCCTTGACCTAGATCTGGGGCTCGCTTTTCCTGCCATTTTAAAGCCCAATCAAGGAGGAAGTGGGGCGCGTATGTTCAAGGTAGAAAGTGTGGAGGAGGTGCGTGAGATTCTTTCCGATGCCGATATTTGGGCGCCCGATTATGTGATGTTATTGCAGGAATATCTGCCTCATGATCATGTTGTGCGCATGGAGTTTTTGGGTGGGAAGCTGCTTTATGCAATGAAGATTTTTTCCGAGGGTGATGTGTTTAATCTGTGTCCAAGCGTGTCGTGTAACCCCGAAGAAGGTGCGGGAAGTTGTGCGGTCGATTATAATCAACCACCACGTTTTGAGCCTTTTGGAGATGTCCCAGAAGTTGCGGTAAAAGTCGGTGAAGAAATTTGTGCTTTGGGACATTTGGACATTGCTGGTATCGAATATTTGGAGAGCGCAGATGGTAGACGTGTTTACTATGATATAAATGCGAACTCGAATTTACGCTTAGCGATAGGTGAGCATTTTGGTTTTGATCCCTTTGAGCGCGTTGTAG
>JALSKP010000707.1 GCA_026988815.1 Myxococcales bacterium
AGATGTTGATAAGAACGGTGATGGCACCGATGACGACACCGATGGCGATGGTACGCCAAATTATCTCGACAACGATGATGATGGTGATGGAACGTTAACCATCGATGAAGATACAAATGGCGATGGCGATCCTACCAACGACGATGCCGATGGAGACGGCGTGCCCGACTATCTCGACAATAGCGGCGGATTCCTCCTTAGTGGTGGCCAGTCGACCTGTTCGTCTACCAAGAACTCACCAAGTTCGCTTTGGCTCCTTGCTCTTGGACTTTTCGTCGGCGTGAGACGTAAAAAACGTAAGTAGACAGACGACCTTGTTTAAAACCAGACGCGCCTTCGGGCGCTTTTTTTTTTGCACCGATCAAACAAGTTAAGCACAAAATTCGAACAACTTGACCTAAATTCTTGCTAATATCGGACAGTCTCGGCTATGAATAAAAGAAACCCCATTGGAACTTAAACCAAGTCACGGAGCTTTTCTTGAAGTATTTAGCGAAAACAAAACCCACGAACCTATTGAAATATTTCGGTATTTTTCTGTTTCCCTTTCTGACCATCATTGCACCTATTGATGCGAGTGCGGAAAATATTTACATTTTCGGAGATCGACCTAACGAAATTACGTCGTTGAATAATGTTCTGACCGCCCAAGGTCATAGCGTAACAACATCGGCAAACTTACCGGCAGACTTATCGGCCTTTGATAATATTTGGCATGTTGAGGCGAGCCCTATGAATCCTACCGATCTTGCACGGGTGATTGGTTTTCTACAATCAGGACGAGGTGTGCATCTTACGGGCGAGCGACTATGTTGCGATGCGTTAAATGATGATGTTGAGATCATTGCAAACACTGTGGTAGCCGCGGGCGGTATTTCAGTCGGAAGGCTTGGAGACAGAGGTGTACCAACGCCTTTCAATCCCAATGCGCTAAATGGTATAACAACAACACCCAATACCATCATCGATTGGCACCCCTCTATATCGGGCGCGATGGACGGCGTGACGGGTGATAATATACTTGCTACGGCGCTATCTGATGGCGCCACGGTGGGCGCAGTTTGGGGACCCAATGACATGGTCGCAAACGTGGGTTGTCTGACAATATTGATGGACGTGAATTGGTTTACTAGCGATGTTGATAAGGCCAATATTGTTGAAAATATCCAAAACTTTCACAACACCCAATGCGCAAAATCAGTGTGCGGCGACGGTATCGTTGAAGGTCTTGAAACCTGCGATGACGGAAACAACGTGGCGGCAGACGGTTGCTCGGACACCTGCATTATAGAACCCGGTTTCGTGTGTCCGACACCTGGAATGCTTTGTGATCCCGATGAGTGCGCGATGGGCACGGACAACTGCGACACCAACGCGCTTTGTGTGAACACAATCGGTTCATTCACATGTACGTGTAACGCCGGATATACGGGAGATGGCGTGACGTGCGACGACATCGATGAATGTGCGACGGGCGTCGACAATTGTGACGCCAATGCGATTTGTACGAATCTTCCCGGAACCTTTAGTTGCGATTGCGCTGCTGGATATGATGGCGACGGTATTACCTGTAACGATATCGACGAATGTGGATTGGGAATCGATAATTGCGACGCCAACGCTGTGTGTACGAACACCCCCGGTGCGTTCGTATGTGCATGTAATGACGGTTATATGGGAGACGGCACGAGCTGTGTGGACATCGATGAATGTGCAACAGATACCGATACTTGCGACGCCAATGCGGCGTGTACGAATAATATTGGCTCCTTCTCTTGTGATTGTAACACTGGGTTTATTGGAGATGGAATGACCTGTACCGATATCGACGAATGTTCGGACGGAACGGACAATTGCGCGATGAACGCGACCTGTACGAACACTCCCGGTGCTTTTACTTGCGCGTGTGATGCCGGATACATGGGCGATGGAACCTCTTGTACCGACATTGATGAATGCGCGACGGGAACCGACACTTGCGATGCAAACGCAACCTGTACAAACGAAATTGGCACATTTACTTGTGTTTGCTCCACTGGTTTTACGGGGGATGGAATGACCTGTACCGACGTTGATGAATGCACGGACGGAACGGATAATTGTGCGATGAACGCCACCTGTGCGAACACTCCCGGTGCGTTCACGTGTGCGTGCGATGGCGGATATATGGGAGATGGAACCTCTTGTACCGATATCGACGAATGTACGGATGGAAGCGATAACTGTGATACTAACGCGGCATGTGAGAACACCCCCGGTGCATTTACCTGTACTTGTAACGCGGGCTATCAAGGCGACGGCTTGAGCTGCGTTGATATCGACGAATGCCTCGCTATGGCATGTTCAGAAGATGCCGTTTGCGAGAACGTAGACGGAAGCGTGGCATGTACCTGTAAAGAAGGATTCGAAGGGGACGGAAGCGAATGTAGCGACATCGACGAGTGCGAAGATGAAAGCGACAACTGCGCCGAAGATGCAACTTGCACCAATACACCTGGTGGTTTTACCTGCGAATGCCCTGAGGGCGTCGATGGGGACGGAACGACATGTACTATAGGTGATCAGGACGGCGACGGCATTCCTGATAATGTAGAGTGCTCCGATCTCGAAAAGCTCGACGAGTGCAAAGATACCGATATGGACGGAACCCCCGATTATCTCGATACCGATTCCGATAATGACAACGTTCTCGATAGCGAGGAATGTCCAGACCCAGAAGCGTGCAGAGATACCGATGGGGACGCAACCGTCGATTATTTAGATATCGATGACGATGGTGATGCGATCAACACCAAGGATGAAGACGCGAATCTAAACAACGATCCGACGGACGATGATTCCGATAGTGACGGATTGGCCGACTACTTGGATCCCGATCCAGTGAGTGGAAATATCCTCGCCGGCGGACAGTCTGCGGGATGTTCATCTACGAATAACTCGCCGGGTTCGCTCTTGTTCCTTGCTCTTGGATTGATCGTTGGGTTGGGTCGTGGAAGAAAACGTAAGTAAAATTACGCCAACGAAAGCTAGCCCCAACTTTGGGGCTTTTTTTTTGCTCTCTCAAGCAAAAAGAGGAGATGTTTTGGCCCAATTTTTATTGCACCCAAAATTATCCTCATGCATCTTATGAGTGATGAAAAGCTTAACACTAAAAATAATATTTCTATTGGTGATCACCTTGATGAGCACTTCTCTTTACGCCAACCAAATATGGGGCGGTCGATTTGTCGTCAGTGCCGATGAGTTTGTAGGCATGAAGGATAACACGATTATCATTATTGATGCCCGGGTAGCGAAGAAGCATAAAAAAGGCCATCCGATTCACGCGATTTCGATGCAGTGGAATATGTTTACAAAAAGTGCCGATGCGGATCGCGGTGAGCTTCTCGCTTTTGATACGATCGCAAAAAAGTTGTCCGAAAAAGGAGTGTCTTCTGATCGGCCCATTGTTGTTTTTGACGATGCTAAAAGCGGTTGGGGGGAGTCAGGTCGTATTGCATGGATGCTCCACGAATTGGGTCATGATGATGTGGCGATTATCGACGGAGGAATACAAGCCCTTAAAAAAGCGGGCTATCCAATGGAGAAGAAAATACGCAAAAAAGAGGCAGCGTCCTTCACCCTTCGCAAAACCCAAACCTGGGCGATGTCTATCGATCAAGTCGCCAATGCGGCCGAGACAAAAACAGCTGTGATCGATACACGCGAAAAACGCGAATACAAAGGGTGGACTCCTTATGGTGAATCGCGGGGAGGACACGTTCCCGGTGCTCAACATGTTTTTTACCGAGACTTGGTGGATAAGAAGGGCGTGCTAAAAAAGAAGGACGAGATCATCCACATCCTAGCCTCACGCGGGATAAAAAAAACAACGCGAATTGTGGCTTATTGCACTGGCGGTATTCGTTCGGCGTGGATGGTCGTGGTGTTAAGACATCTTGGATATGAGTCCTACAATTATGCCGGATCCATGTGGCAGTGGTCCTCAAGAGACGAGAAAAAATTTCCACTTGTCAAGAATCTCAATCCTTTTTCGGATTAGTATCCGCGTTTATTGCGCGACCTTAGCTGGCCATCGCCGCGAGTTCGTTGGCCAATTCAGCGATTTGTTCAAAGGATTCTGAAACAAAGAACACTTCTTGGGGCGCATCGTAATCGATCGTTAACTCCTTGATTTCCGACAGTGAGATCGGTCGTTTTTCTACCATTGGATCCATCGAACGTAGTAGATCTTGGATCCCACCGTTATTACCTGCACCAAAAATTTTGATTTCTCCATCTTCTTGGATCAATCCGTATTCGACGGTGAACCAGTAAAAAAGTCCTATCAAATCAAGCAATTCTTCGTCATTTTTTTCGACCGCCTTGGCCGCCGCTCGACCGATATTCATCGACATTTCAACGAAAGGTTTGTGTGTAAACATCGGCGCATGTCCTCGAAGTTCGTGGACAATATCAGGCTCTGGGGTGAAGAATGGAAACTGAGGATGGCGAATATAGGGCGTACATCGCATCACCTTGTGTTGTAGCATCGAAAGAAACTCGCCTTTGTCGAGCAATCCACCGACGGGGGCTAACATGAAGCCGGTTAAGGATTCCATACGTTCCGAAATTTTATCAAGCTGAGGGATTTGGGTCATTGAAAAATTTAGTTTATCTCTGCCCTCAAGGTAGCTCTCACACGCATAACGGTTCTGCATCGGAATGAGGATTTCGGAAATGAGTTTCCACGTGTCGTGTTCTTCTGCGGTGTACTCATAGCCAGGAATATTGGGCCATTTTTTCTTAGAATCTTCAATCAACTTCGCTACACGTTCTCGGTATTGCTGATCGTGTGCGCCCGGATAATCCGTTTGCACGATGCTTCCATATTCGTGTTCAGCAAATGAATACTCTTCCAAAAATGTGCGATCACGTCTCATAAGTTTCCTTTCCAATAATATGCCCGAATCTATCCAAGAATAGCGCCTCATGTCCAGACTTGTTATCGGAGCGAAAAGATTTCTTTGCCCCTCCATCCTCACCGACGAGATACAATGATCGACATAGGGGATTGGATTTTGCTAATGTGAGACGTTGATTTGGATAGGTGACACGATGAAAGGTTCAAACTTAAAAAGGATGCGATGATTTTTGCGATTATCACTTTTATTCTAGGACTCTTGGCGATCGCATTTTTTGACGCACCCTTGAGTGAGGCGTCAAAAAAAAGCTGTTCGCCAAAAATGTTCATTGGCAGGGCAGCAACCAGGCCTATCTTTACCTTCAGGGACTCAAAGCTCCGCTGGGCGTGGATCCGCTTGAAGAGGGAAAGGTGATATTGGAGAATATTAGAGTCCTTGAGAAAGATTATAAGTTCGAAAACTTTCAAACGCTTCCCGAAAGAAAAACCCTCGATCTTCCTGAGTTTGATTTTTGTTTATTCACTCAGATGAGCTGCTTGGAATCGGTCTTTAAGGATAACAAAACCCGTTTGGAGGATAAGAGCGTCGTCGCATTAAAGGAACGATATCTTCGTTTTTTGAAATTCGACGATTTTGTCGATCTTAGCAAACCTGTTCTTTCCGCACCGAGGGTGGATCATCTCATCTTACTCCTTGCTAACGATCTTGTTCTTTTGGATTCGATTCGTTTCGCTGATGCAGGGCACCCAGAGAAAGCGATCGAGCGTCTTTTTATCATGTTGAAGGGATTAAAACGCTATGCGGCGAAAACGGGAAATATTTTAGGCAAAGTGATCATTTTTACCCTACTTAATTCAACCCTTGATGTTCTGTTTCTGCTTTCTCGACAATACAGAATGAACACCAAAGAACATAGTATTGCTCCTCTTTCAAAAATAGAACTCAGCTTTGAAAAACCTCTTGTTCGTGAATTTTTGAGTTTAGCTGCAATAAACGAAAAGTTACATCAGAATGTCTCGTGGAATTGGGAGGGATTCGTTTCGCGATTTGTTTTCAAAGAGAATATGACACTTAATCAGTTTGCTTTCCAATATTGGAATGCGATCCAACGTTCCGAAGTCGACCAGGTCGACTACCTTGCAATAGTTCAAAAACACGAAAAACTAAAAGAAGAGAAGCCCCGGATACCTCATCCGATAGGAGGTGTGTTAGCCAAAGTTAGCGATACCAATTTTGATCCATTTATCACACGTGGATTTGATCTGAATGCAAAAATTGCTCTTTTTAATGGACTGCTTGGTAAAGAAATTACACCTGAAAATGTGTCTAGAATTAGCAATCCTTACGACCCGTCGACCACGGCCAAAATCACCACGGAGGGGGTTTGCTTTCTCACGAAAGGCGAAGAAAAATCTACGCTTTGTCTGAGCGCAGATAGCTTTTAAAACGATTATTTTCGGGGCAATAGACCTTGCTCTTCTTCAATTTCATCTAAAGAAGGTACGTCCTTAATATCGGGCATGGGGGTTTTCTTTACTGCAGTGCGTTGTGCGCTTGCCCAGGTTTGGAGCTTTAGAACATCTTCATAGCCCGCATGGAGTTTGGAGACGCGCGACATGATACCCTGGCATTGGGTATACTCACCTTTTTTGCATTTTTGAACGCCGATGGCGTACAAACGACGTAGATGCTCATCCTCGGACATAGAAATGTCTTGTTTAGGGACCGAATTCAGTTCCTCACGAACGCCTTCTACTCCCGCAAAACGCGCCTCGGCGAGTTTTAGCTTCGTTGAAATGATGGCACTTTGAATTTGTTTGTGGGCGATTTTTATATCGCTATGTTCCATTTCCGAATGTTGCAAATACTGACGATACACGAGGTAGGAGGCGCTGATAATGACGCCCATAATGCACCAAAAACTAACCATGTGAATGATTGCCCGCTTCAGGGCCCCCGCCTTGGGTCGTGGCGCGTAGTAAGTTTGGATCTGCTTTCCCTTTTCGAAACTATCCTTGACCGATCGAATCCAAGGCCAGACGAAGAACCCGCTGATCGCCAAGGTCCCGGCCGCTCCATCTTCACCGTTATAGCGATGGCCAGCACCCGGCGCCGCGAGCGAGAAAAGAAGAGAGAGTTCAGGAGAATGCTCATATGCGTCGTCAAAACCCGCAGGCTGAAAGGGGGCTTTTTTCTTTTGAGCGGTTAGCTCCTTCATCATCACTTCGGCATGTCTTGGCGCGCGTTTACCCCGACTCGGCGTGGGCAGTAGGATTTGGTGACTTTCCTTGAGTGAAGGTGAAGGAAGAGGAGAGGCCAAACGTTGGTTTTCCAATTCACCCAAGGAGGGAATTATTTTTTCGGAGGCGTTCTTTCCCTGGTCAAGAAGGTTTGATTCTCCTTCCTGATCCAAATCGGGGAAGAGGGATTGCCAAGGGTTATGGTTCTGATCGTTCTCGGATTCGTATTCAAGAAATTGTACGTCCTCAATTTGAAAAGAATCGCTAAGTTCGATATCGAGGAGATCGACTTGATTTTTAACCTGAGCAGGTACGCCGACTTGTCTCAGGCGATTTACAATTTGAGTCGCGCGGTTGAAGCTAAGATCACATTCAATCGTAATTTCTCCGCCTTCTAATCGTTTTATCAGTGTACTTGAGGGTTGACCGACGAGCGGCACGAGCATGCGAGCCAGTTCTTGTAAGGATCCCGAAAACCCCTTTGGGTCAACGATTACTGAATGTTCGCGGCTCGTCATAGCCCCGAGGATACGTTGTTCAATGGCGAATCGCAATGTTACAATCACCGGATTGGGGAAATTTACGATTAAACGCTTGTAATAGGCGATTTTTTTGTTATGGTGTCGACCCTTCCGGGCCAAAATTTTTTCGGCTCGGATCGAAATACTTATTTACGAACGAATGTAGAATATAGTTTAGGACGTTTTTATGGCACGCTATCGTGGACCAAGACTTAGAATTACACGCAGACTCGGAACAGACCTCCCGGGCCTAACTCGCAAAATTGCAGACTCAAGACCGCACCCTCCGGGACAGCATGGTCAGGGACGTCAGCGTTTCAGTGAATACAAAAAGCAACTTTATGAAAAGCAGAAACTTCGTTTCAACTACGGTGTAAGTGAAAAGCAGCTTCGTAACATGTTCCGTGAAGCAACAGCTTCTCGTGACGCGGCAGGTGTTTTTCTCCTTAGAATCCTTGAGCAACGTCTCGATAATATCGTGTTCCGTTGTGGTCTGGCTCCAACCATTCCTGCTGCACGTCAGCTCATCGTTCACGGACACATTACTGTCGATGGAAGAAAAGTCGATCGTCCTAGTTTTCGCGTAAAACCTGGGCATGAGATTTCTGTTAATGCGAAAAGCCGTAATTTCATCGTGATCCAAGAGTCTTTGGGAAGCCCTTCATTGCGTCTCCCTAGCTACCTCACTTTTGATGGCGGTACGATGACAGGAACAATGGTCGCCACACCTGATCGTGAGGACGTTCCAATTCAAATCGAAGAAAATCTCGTTGTCGAGTATTACTCGCCGCGACTATAAGTCTGACATGAATAGGACTTCCTTCTTTTGGGTGACGCTTTGCGCCACCCTTTTTTATGCGTGTGGTCCGACTTATGTCGGCGCGAAAAGTAACCCGCTGATGTCAGGAGAAAAAACCGCAAAACATGCCGGCGATTCTGCGAGGCTAGCCCAAGAGAGGGGCGAAAGCGGTGTATTGGTGGATAGCTCGGGTGCATTCGCCGAACAGCCGCCTGCTCAAACACCCAAAGAAACCAAAGTGATCCTTTCCAAAAAGATCGACGCTGAAGAACTCTTCGATTCTAGATGCGTGGCATGTCACGGCGCAAAAGGAGTAGGAGCTATTGCACCTCCACTCTCTTTGAAGTTAACCCGTGAAGAATTACTGAGTGTGATAAGAGACGGAAAACCTTCGAAAGGGATGCCTGGCTGGCGGACCGAGCTTTCGGTTGAAGAAATCAATGCACTTGTATCTTATCTCTTCGAACTTAAAAACACACCTGAGAAAAGCTCAAGCGAGTCAAGCTCGCCGTGATCGTCTTATCTTAACGATCCTGCTCATAAGTGGATACGATGCGTTAAGCCACCAAAAGTGGAGAAAGGGACTGGTTCGCACCTTTCCCGGCTATCGATTTGAGAGCATTGCTCTTCCTCCTCGACATTTTTTTTGGCGCTCCCTTTCCAACGGTCTAGAACTTCTAGAACACGACGCGCTAAAGAAAGAGTACGATATTGTGCTCGCCACAAGTGTCGTTGACACGCTTACACTGAGAGCCATATTACCTCGTTTGGGCAAACGTTGGCTGGTTTACTTTCACGAAAATCAGTTTGCCTATCCGTCCAAAGAGCATAAGCACTTTGACTTTAACTTGGTGATGCGGGACGTGAAACGTGCACGCGTCGCCGATGCCGTGGCGTTCAATTCCGATTTTAATCGAGATTCTTACTTCCACGGTTTGGGCATCTTGCTCAAAACAAGCCCAAAAAGTTTTGGATCAACGGTCCTCGAAAATATCTCCGCAAAATCTCGAATCGTGCCCGTTGGTGTTGACGATGTTTGGTTCCAGGGCTCCCCCAAATCCTCTCGTCGAGGCGTCTGCAAACTATTGTGGAACCATCGATGGGAGTACGATAAGGGCCCCGATGATCTCCTTTCTCTTATCGAGAAATTGATCGGCGCGAACTTCGAATTTGAGTT
>JALSKP010000708.1 GCA_026988815.1 Myxococcales bacterium
CGGACGGAACGGCGTTCTCTTAACCCCTTGGACAGCAAAGTATATTAGCGAGCTCGTCCTCAAATCCCTCTAATAGCGTCGTCATCGGTCTTGCAAAAGATCCGGGATTAGGCCATAGGCGAAAGTGAATCTAAAGTGAGAAAACCATGAGCGAATTGGAAATCGACAACCACGAAGAACATCGTGACGCGGAAGTTAAAAAAGCCGGTCGAGGGTTTATTGTTATCACCATCGCCAAACTTTGGTTTATGGTCACTGGCGCGTCGATTCAATTGGGTCTGCCTATCCTTTTTAGCAGTGCGGAAGATTTTGGCGTTTTCAAAATTGTGACTGAGGCCGTGTCATTGATAAATATGGTCGTTATCGCTGGCACCTTACAATCGGTTAGTAAACTCGTATCCGAAAAACCTGAGCGTGCGAACAAACTTCTCAACCTGGCGTTGAAGTTTCAATTTCTTGTCGGCGTTCCCATTGCACTTGCCTACGTTCTGCTGAGTCCACAAATTGCCGGATTTTTCAATGATCCTTCACTGAGCGACTTGATCCGCCTTTCCGGTTTTATCGTTCTTTCCTACGCTTTTTATGCCGTCTTTGTGGGCTATCTCAACGGTCGGAAAATGTTCGTTCGCCAGGCGACGCTCGACATTTGTTTTGCGACAATGAAAACCATCGGAATTTTGGGCGCCGTTGTTATTGGCTTAGGCGTCGCAGGTGCGGTTTCAGGATTTGTTGGCGCGGCGATTATCATCGTGATTTTATCCGGCCTTTGGACGCTTAAAATTTCAAAACAAGAACCGGCAATCGAAGCCTTGGAGCCCGGTACAGGAAAACGTTTACTGGCCTACTTTGTGACAGTCATGTTTTATACTTTCGCGCTGAACGCGTTGATGCGAGCAGATCTCTTTGCTTTGAAGTCCATTATTGGCGATATACCTGTTGCCTTTGAGGGATGGGATTTTCTCTTTAAAAGTATCAGCGATAAGTTCGCCGGACTGTACGGTGCGGTACTCAACGTCGCTCGCATTCCTTATCAAGGCGTCATCGCCGTAACCTTTGTTATTTTCCCGATGATATCTGCGTCCACCTTTTCAGAAGATCACGAGGCTACGCAACGCTACATTGTGAGCACTTTGCGCTATTGTTTGCTTCTCATTACCTCGGTTGCATTTCTTCTTATTTTAAACGCCGACTCAATCATCGCTGGGCTGTATTCGGTTGAGTATCAAGCCGCCTCAGGGGCGCTGTCGATTTTGAGTATCTCGATCGTTTTCTTTGCGATTCTTTTTGTGACCACGACAATGATTATCGGGGCAGGGCGTCCGATTGCGGCGGTCATTATTATGAGCATTAGTTTTGCGTTGAGCGCGATTTTGAATGTCTTTTTCGTGAGCGATATTCATACCCGTATTTCGGCCTTTTCGAGCAACGCAGACCTATCCTTTGTTCCAACGCCAACCTCGGCCTCCCCTCAAGCCGCGGTCGCCCATGCAGTGGAAATGAGCCAGCGGGCAGGCGAAATTACGGCGACTTATTTATCTGAAGCGCCGACCTATATGCAGGCCGCAGCTAATGCGACACTGATTGCGATGTTGGTTGGATGCCTTTTGTCCTTGGTCTACCTTTGGTTTAGTTTTAAGGCCGCGCCCCCTTGGAAAACCCTTATTCGAATCGCGATTGTTTTTGGATTATTGTTCGTCATCGATATGGTTATTCCGACGCCTTTATCGATGTTGGCCGCGCACGGAAAACTTGTTTTTCTAGGAATGGTTGCGGGAAAAATGGCCGTGATGGGCATTATTTATCTTATCGCGATGTGGCTTCTAAGAGAATTTAGTGCCGAGGATATGGCGAAAGTGAAGACGATTCTTAGTCGTAAAAAGAAGAAATAAAGGGTCGCCTTTTTCTGGGACTTCTTTTAGCCTGAAAAGGTAAATGTGCTTATCATTACATTTAAGGGTTATTCACAGTAGGCATCGCAACCCCAACGCCTTTGGGCGCGATCGAAGATACCAGGCGCCGAATATGCCTTGGTAACTCCAAAGGCCCGACGATGATGGGGTATTCGCAGGTACTTGATTCAGTCTTGTTTATTTATCCGGATAAACCAATTTTCTGAAAGGCGATATCGCCGTTTATCATTTAACGACTTCTTCAACAGCTTTACTTTTCGCTGTGTTTTTCTCGAAACACGATTGGCAAATACACGCACTTGCATCATAGTCGCTATCGAGCTTTTCCTTGAGATCTTCAGGAAAAACGACTGAAAAACACCAACACGATTTGCGCGCATTTTGAACGCCACAATCGTTTTCTTTTTTGCACATGGGACAGGTCTTCAAAACATACCTTGTATTTTTCGTATATTTAGAAAGTAAACATTCTTACCATTTAATTCAACGCTTTTTTCTGTTTTTGCTCAACCCCGTTCGTCCTAGTGATCTTTTGGGCGGATTAAAAATGAGTATCATTTTTGAGTGGCTGAAATCCCAGCGTTAGGGATCAGTTGAAGCAACTTCACGAAATGGCTAACACTAAGTTCGTTCTTTCTTGAATGGTATGGCCATGTTATTATTAGGTCTGATTAAATGGTTGTGATAAATGATAGAGGTGAGAAATGGAAAATCAACATATTTTGGAAAATCGCGAAAATTGGAATGCTGCTAGCGAGGAGATTCGTCTTGGAATCGCGAAGGCAATTCTCGAAGAAAAGTGCGGCGAGAATTTCGACGTTTTAGGGTTCGAAAAGTTTGCGTGTCAGGGTATCGAAAATACTATCGCAGTTTACCAACATCGAGCCACAGAGATGACTTTTCACCTCATACCTGGGGATCATTTTCCGATGGGCGCTCAAGCGCAGTGGCATGATATTCAAGATGAGTACTATATGGATCTTAATGAGGCCTGCGAGTTTTTAGTAAAAGTATCTCCTTTTTTAATTTCTCGTTTTCTTGTCACGCAGGAAGCATGGATTAAATTTGGTGGAGGGGACTTCTCTTCATTCCAAAGAAGAAACCTCTTTCATTCAACCCGCCGAAAATGATCACACAACTTCCGTAGTTTGAAATAAAAAAAGGTTTGTTATCGGAGTCGAAATCTTCTATTTTTTTGCGAACAAATAAACAGGATAAACCGATGTCAATGTGGGAAATAGAGGGCCCTTATCGAAGGGACGATTCATTTTGTTAGCCGCATGAATTTTACGGCTGAGGAAAAACGTAACCTCATCAAAAATCTTTATGATATTCAGGCCGATTATGATTGTAGTTTTACGCGCTTTCGGGTGATGGATATTCTGCTCGAAACAGGTTTTACCCAAACCTCTGGTCTAGAAGAGCATCCTGTATATGAGGAACATAAGAGCTATTTCCAAGATCTTTCCAAAGAAGACTTTGAATTTATTTTGAAAGATCCCGGACGCAAAAGAGGAGAAAAAAATCGGACCGCTGCGTACTGGCAAAAAGAATCCCAACTTCTATATTACGATTTTGGTTCACCTTTTTGGCAATCCTCGAAGAAGGAAATGCCGACACCGTTGACTGTTTTTGACGTGGGGGAAAGACTGATTTCAATGGCGGACGAAAAGAAAGAAAAAGCAATGATCTACAATTGGTCGGCCTTCCTCATTCATGGGATTTTTGGCGAACCAGACTCGCCTACTCAAGCGATTCTTGAGCGCATTAAGGCGATCTACAAAAAGTATGATTTTAGTGAATACGTGGCCATTCATGAGAGTTTAAAAATGGGTATTTCATCGTGGAGGAATGATACGATGGCGTGGTTTTTGGACTAATTATCCATCGCATTTCCGGAGGCTGCCGGAAGAATACGGCCAGCAAGGGTCGATTTTTTCTTCACGTCATGCTCGGCAATAAGCGCCATGCGTTTTGCCCGGGCATCTTTATGATTGGGCGGGATATCGGGAAAGACTTCACGAATTTCTTTTTCTAAATGTTGAGGAAAACTCACAAAACTCGTTTTATAAGACGCGCAGGTCGGACATTCCATTTTCGGTTGTCCACCTTCCTTCATGTATCCACATACTGAGCAGGTCCATAAAAGCGCGTACATATAGGTATTTGATTCGGTCATGTTTATTTGCCTTCTTGCGCTTCTTTAATCGCGCGGTATTCGTTTTCATAAGAGGTTAAATTTTCTTCAACGATCTTCAGATTGGCGTCATTTGCTTCGATGTCAATTGCGTTTGAAATTTCTCTCATCTGTACAACAATATTGTACAAGCCGTCACATAGATCACCGATGAGTTCTAGCTCCACCGTGCCTCTATCTTTACCAGCAAAGGATTCTCGATACATTTCAAAAAGTTCGTTTGCTGCGCCACCTAGATTTCCAGAAAGGTCTTTTACGGGAATCTCGGCTTTGGCTTTGGCGATCTCTTTCATCTCGGTCGTATACATATCGATGTTGGCGTCAATGACGCCTATGTTTTTGTTATTCATGTCGTTGTGAAAGCCCGATTTTTTCAAATCGTTCATATAGCGACGATAGGTTTTTAAGTTTGATTTCATGCGTTCAAGCAATTCAATGCGGCGGGAAGGGCGCCCTTTTCCAGAAAAATGAACGCGGTAAAGACGAAATTGATCGTTGGCCAATTGCGCATAACGATCCACTTTCTCCGGGTTCGTACCACTGATATGAGCTTCTTTGATGTTTGCAATTTCTTTACGGTAGAGCGCCAATTGTTCTTTCACGATATTGCGATCGGTCTTGGCTGCATCGACGCCCGCTTTGACAAGTTGGGCCATCTTGTCTTCTATACCTACGAGTTCATCGGCCATCTCGTTGAGTTTGAGAACGTCTCGAGAACCTCGATCTGCACCGGCATAATTTCGTTGATATCTGTCAAAAATCCGATTGGCTTGGCCAGCGAGCTCGGCAGCAAAAACAACGCGAGAATCGCCCTGAATATTTCGTATGGCTTGGAGTTCATCCAAATAACGGTCTAAATTTTCATCGGCCGTCTTAAGCGTATCGGCCAAGGTGCTGTCGCCATTGGCCAACCCCTTCGCTTCTCCGATCGCGCTTTCTAGGCGTTCGATAATATTTGAGAGGATAGAAGCATCGCGTGTCGCACGCGGTCGCCCTGCAAAAATTTGATTATACTCAGAAAAAATACCATCAAGTTCGTCTTTAATTGTTGTTATATTTGCCGTCATTTTTGATCTCTTATAGTCATTTGGAATGCTTAACTTATAAACATTTTTTTGGGTCTGGAACAAGGATAGGCACGCTTTTATAAAGGTCACGTTTTAAGAAAGAACTTTGACCCATTTTCGAATAATCTCTGTTTGTTCGGCCTCCATCGGAAACTTAATTGTCAGAATTGCTTTTTCCCCTTTACCACTGACCGAGATCACCTCACCGATGCCAAAACGAGAATGACTGACCACGCATCCGATCAATTGTTCGTCGTTTTGTGAGGGCGCAAAATCTTCAATTTCGTACACGATCTCTTCTTCGTATTCGGCAACTTGGGAGAGTTCATCAAAATTATTTTCAGGTTTTATTTTTGAAAAACTATTTTTGACCATTTCCTCGGATTGATCGAGTGACCATTCTTGGGGATCGACGCCGTACCCAAAAGGGCGAGATTTTAAGGGGCTGCGTTTGATTTTGAAAGTGCGTTTTGGGCGATAGACACTTTGGGGATCAATCTCAATATGTTCTTCTTCGATATCCAACACAAATCGGCTGAGGGAGGTATCAAAAAACTGTCCTCTTATCCGGCGTCTCCGCGCGTTGCAAATATAGAGTTTTTTCTTTGCTCGAGTAATAGCAACGTAGGCCAAACGGCGTTCTTCGGCGATGGCGTCCGGATCTCCCTCGGATCGAGATGTTGGAAAAACTTCGTCCTCCATTCCCACACAAAAGACGGTATCGAACTCTAGCCCTTTTGCGGAATGGACGGTCATTAAGGTCACCGATCCGGCTGACTTGTCGATCAAATCCGTATTCGCCAAGAGCGCCGATTTTTCTAAAAAGAGTTGCAAGTTTGCCATTGCCTCGGCGTCTTCAAATTGCTCTTCCTCGAAGGCTTCCATAGCGTTGATTAATTCCTCGACGTTTGAAATTTTATCTTCCGCCCGCTCCGGATCTGTGCGGTTGACGTAGGAGATATATTCTACTTGGTCCACCAAGTGTGTGACGACCGATGCCAACGATGCACCATCGCTAAGCATCTCACGTAGACCGACGACGATTTCGTAAAATGAGATAATACTTTTTTTCGCTCGTTTAGTAAACGAGTATAGCATTTCATCTTCTACTTCTTCGGGTTGGGAATCACTAGCAAGGATTTCCATCGCGCCCCAAAGTCCATTACCATGAACGGCAGCTGCGATACGCAAAGTATCTTCTGACTTCTTCCCAATACCTCGTGTGGGCTTGTTGAGAACACGGAAAAAGTCGACTTCGTTCTTGGGATTTAATGCGATTTTTAAATAGGCTAAAATGTCTTTTATTTCTTCGCGGGCGTAAAAACTTGTTCCTCCGACGAGTTGGTAGGGGAGGTCAAAAAAACGTAACTGCTCTTCAAAAGCGCGGGCTTGAGCGTTGGTTCGATAAAAAACCGCGATGTCGCTAAAGGTGATATCTGTAGTTCGAACGATCTCTTTTATCGTATTGGAGACATAGATCGCCTCGTCTCTCTCGTCGTTTGCGGTGTACAAGGATATTTTTTCACCGCGCTCAAACTCGGTCCACAAACGTTTATCTTTCCTGTTTGTGTTGTGTTGAATAATGTCATGAGCGGCATCTAAAATTGTTTGGGTAGAGCGATAGTTTTGTTCTAATTTAACCACCTCAACGTTTGAAAAATCATCCTCAAAATCTAAAATATTTCTAACCGTTGCGCCTCGCCAGCGGTAGATCGCCTGATCATCATCACCGACGACTGCCAGGTTATTGTGGGTAGAAATAAAATGGGTTAACAATTCCATTTGCGCAGGATTGGTATCTTGGAATTCATCCACCATCACATATTGCCATAAAGTACTATACTGTTTTACTACTTCGGGCTGGTTACGAAAAACCTCAAGTAAGCCGAGGATGAGGTCTCCAAAATCCAGACAATTCGATTCTCGAAGTTTCTTTTGATAGCTCTCGTAGAAAAATGCATCGTCTTCGGCTTGTTGATCAAAGGCGTTTTCATGAGACTGATCGGGCGTGAGTGCATTGTTTTTTTGTCGTTCAATATAGGAGCGTTTCTGGCGCGCTTCCACGTTATCTACTTTCGTATGCTCGTCTTTCAAGAGGCGTTTGATAAAAGCCATCTGATCTTTATCGTCGTAGATGATAAAATTAGAAGATAGGCCGATATGTCGGGCTTCACGTCGAAGCAATCTTGCGCAGAGACTATGAAAAGTAGACAGTGTTGGATCGGTCGATAGATGTGCCTCTTTTAGAAGCTCGGCCACGCGTTCCCGCATTTCACCAGCGGCTTTATTTGTGAAGGTTAATGCGAGGATGGCGTCTGGGGAAACCTTCTTATTTAGAATGAGATGGGCGATGCGGTGGGTCATCACACGTGTTTTCCCCGATCCCGCACCAGCTAGGATGAGGAGTGGTCCTTCCTCATGTTCTGCTGCCAAACGTTGTTGGACATTGAGGCCTTCGAGTAAATGGTGATGAGAAATATCTTTAGATTTTAAGGTGTATTGCTTCACAGGCACAACTGAACAAATGTTACCTCTTTGTAAACCATTGGGAAATCTCCTGCAAGGAAAACTGACATTTGAGGACTATTTCTCGGTCTTTAAAAGTTCGCCCAAGACTCGCGTTCGAGCTGCATCTCGTTGTCTTTCTTTATACAATTCATGGGAAGCATACCCTGAACGCGATTTTTTATAGCTTTGCTCGTCCAGAATTTGAATCTCGAAGGGAAAGAAAAAACGCGCTCTTTCGGGTTCGTTCACTCGAATAAGTTGGCGACAAGTAAATTGTATGGAGTGATAATTCGCGTTTGAGTAGGGATTATAAGAGGGCTCAGGCGGCCCCGGATAATCTCGATTCTCAACACGTTGTCTAATTTCTTCTAAGGCTTCTTCCCTGTCAAAATTGGAAAGGCTTTGGATTTCGTTTTCGAGTTCTTCCAGATCGATAAGTGTGTTCCGCGATCGAGAAGGCTTAACGTTGGCGAACATAATAATGTTGTGAATACGAAGATAACGTACGACAAGAAGGGCATCAAAACGATTTTTTGTAATGAATCTCAAACCGATACGATCAAAGATATCTGTGGCCACGTTTTCTGATTTATGGAGCAACTTAAGGACGACAGAAAAGAGCGGTTTTTGTGGTTTTGCTTCAAAGTTATAAAGAGGGATCGATTGCCCGTCGCCTAGAAATAAACCGTAATTTTCTCGCCTTAAGTGTTTTTCAAAACGAGAAAAAATCTGATTGCGAATCGATTCGCCGTAGCGTTCGTTAAAGTGGGAATAGCAATGCGCGAGAGTGTGCGCAACGCGAAGAATCGCACATGCCCATCTTTGGAAATCATGATCCATGTCGGAGGCCCAGAGCAGCAAAAAGCGAATATCCTTTTCCGCAGAAATTTCGATAGGAATAGAGAGCGGCGAGTCGAGGAGAAGTTCGACTTCAATAAACTCGATTGCTTTGGCGCGAATATGTTCGATTTCTTTTCGATCTTCGGGGTGGTCCCAACGGTACCCATAACACTCCAGGAAAGATTCGCTTTCGGCTAAATTTTCCAAAATAAGCTTGGGAATATCAATGGCGGTGTTCCCCGAAACAAATGAATTTAAGATTTCAAAAGGAAATGAAATATCAATTTTCG
Source organism: Myxococcales bacterium (assembly GCA_026988815.1). Classification (GTDB taxonomy): domain Bacteria; phylum Myxococcota_A; class Bradymonadia; order Bradymonadales; family Bradymonadaceae; genus CALJNB01. Next base: position 8,813 of record JALSKP010000708.1, read on the forward strand.
GTTCATTTTTATGCATGCTTCTATTCTACATTCGTAGTTCAAACTGTCAGCTTCAATCCCTTTTTTCTTTTCGTGTGATTCGGATTTTTCTTGAAGCTAAGGTCGCCAGAATAATGAAATAACGCATATTTTACATGGGCTTATCAAAGGGGTCTGAAACGACTTTTTTGATTGGCCGATAAAGAGAGCTGAACAGATTCACTTTAGGAGCACGCAATGACCCTTCCCCATCGTTACATTCCAAATCAAGTTGTTAAAATTTCCAGAGGTACATTAAACCGGATGCCGCTTATCATCGCAGATGAAAAAGGCGAGTTATGTGAGGCGATTAATTTTATCTTCGCCCGCTCGGCACAGATGTGTGAGATAGATATGTTGGCCCTCCACGTGGAGCCCTTTGGATATGAGGCCATTATCTTAGATCGTAATATGCGGCGGTCCGAGTTTCTTCAAATGGTAAACCAGGCGATTAGTTTGGAGGTTAAAAGTAGGATTACACACTATGAATCGCTCTGGTCGAACCAAAAACCAGGCAATCTCCCGATTCTGGACATCGAAACCTTCAGGAGTGAAATGGTGAAATTGTGCACGGCTCCAGTACGAAACGGTTACGTAAGAAAGATCGACGATTGGGAGCTTCCGTGTCTGGGACCAAGTGACTGGGGAGTGGAGCGGACCCACTACGTGTGTCCAGAGGTCAAGGAATTGGGCGAGCTAAGTATGTGCCCGGGACCCAAGCGATGGGGTGAGAATAATTGCGATGTAGTAGGCGTGTTTACTAAAATGTGGGATTCCCAAGAATCGCTAATTGAAGATA
>JALSKP010000709.1 GCA_026988815.1 Myxococcales bacterium
ACCGCTGAGCAAGGTGAGCATCGCTTACCTTCGAAGATAAACATGGCCGTTTTTATGCAAGCCGTATTCATCGGGTAAGACCAGTTGGATGGCTTCATGCTGAGCTTCTGGAAACTTCCACTCATGGTGATTCTCAAAAGCAGCAGACAATTTCTGAACGATGCGCAAGGATTCTTCCTCAATAAATTGCTCTCGGAGCGCCTCCTGAATTTCCTCAGTTGCCTCCTGTGCGATCAAACTTTCAATGGTGTGAAAGCGAACCGTCTCGTTCATATCTTCCAAAAATCGAAGTAATTCCTGCGCCACATCCGGACTTTTAAATTCACTGGCACGCAGAATCAACTCTTGTTTCTTTTGCGGATCTTGGACGTAATCGGTCGTGCATCCCTTTAATAAGGTTACCAGAATTTCGGTAAATTCTTTGAGATCCACGCAATCAGTGAGCACTTTTAGCGGCCAGTTGATATGCCCATCAACCGACTGAAGATATTTTACAATCGTTCCGATGACATCGACTTTGGGTTGGCGACCCATGGTTACCAAGACATCGTAAACGTATTGCTTTTCTTCCAGGTCGACCGTCGAATTGGGAGCGCTTTCACGGTAGCGGGTGAGAAGAATACGGATCGCCTCTTCGGTCTCAAGCTCGACAAGGGTTTGGATAACCAACGATCGTTCGGACGGCTGGACATACATATTGGTTAGTGTCTTTTCTAACTTTTGGTATTTTTTCTGCTCTTTTTTTTCTTTATCAAATAATCCATCAAAGAATCCCATCGTGATTTCCTCCATTTTTGGGCAGCATAGATGTAGTGGATTCACCGAGAAAAAACCAGAACGCGGATCAAAATTATTTGAAAAGGAGAAGTAGAAGAGTGTGATCTAGATCGGGGGGATTCAGTCAAACGCAGTCCCACGCTGAGCAGGGGAACGAGAAATTTAAAGAATTTTTAAATCCCTCCGAAAATTGATCATACTATAAGTAGAATACCGACTCGCCGGAGAGATACCTACATTTTGTCTGGCGCCGTTAAGGCGAGTTTATAAAGGGCGTTGTATTCCTTCAGAATACGATGCGCATCGCTGGGTAGGCTTTCAAGCAAAAATGACGCGGTCTCAATATTTCCCACCTGTCTATAATACTCGGCCCTCGCGATGGCGCTGTAGGCGTTTTTGGGATTCATTTGCATCGCTTTTTCGAGCGGGATTTTTGCTTCGGTAAGCGACCCTTGTTGCAGATAAAAAAGCGCGCGACGGGCTTGGATTTCGGCGTTTCGAGGCGCGTAAGTTGCGGCTTTGAAAAAAGCGGCATCGGACTTATCCATCATTCCCACCAGGTAGAGGACTTTGGCTAATTCTGACCAGAGCGTCGCCAGAGATTCTGCATTGGTCCTTGCTGATTTCTGGTCAAGTGCTTCGCGTAAACATGCCTCAGCTTCTGAAAATCGGTGCAAGGCCGCCAGAGATCTTGATCGCGCGATTGTACACCGGTAATAATCCACACCTTGCAAAGCTGTCGCTTCGTGAAGATAAATAAGCGCATCGGAATGCTGTCCCAATGTAGCCAAACACAAAGCCGATGCGAACAGAGCCTCGCCGGATTCGAACTCTCGATCGGCATCGAGGATCTGCCAGAATTCCGAAAGCGCGCCCTCAATATTACCTGATTCAAAGAAGCTCGTCGCCAACGCGTAACGCGCCCGTAAATCGTCGGGATCATATCTAAGTTGAGCTCGCATTAATTTTGCGACCGAATGCATGTAATCGTACACAATAACCTCACGCCCTTCTTAGATGTTTTTTTCTTTAAATTGAAGCCTCAAAAACGAATAATGTTTGAGAGCAAGAAGACCACTTTAGAAAATTCTCATGATCCCTAAGGTTACAAAGATCTGCCAATCAAAGGCAACCTGGTAGGCGCCCGGCGAGGTAGCAGAGATGTAATTGCCAAAACGCGCTTTGGTCGATTTCTTCGTGAAAGGATTATAATTAATACGAAGATCGATCGGGATGATCCAGTTTTGAGTCCCAAAACCATAGCCAAATACGCCGAGTAGGCTAACGGGATTTGGACCGGAAGTGCCGATAGGTTCTGGGGGCGTTCCGTTGTCTTGGCTAAGCGTGGAACTCGTTTTTATCGATGCGGCAACGATATCTACGCCTCCCAGTAAAAATAAACGCGACCTTTCTAATTTCAGCGTGTATCCGAGGAGCAAAGGAATGCGGATCGAGGTCTCACTAAATTCCAAGGTGCGTTCGTAATTTTGTGTGACATTTTTCGCAAAACCCGAGGCATTATTTATCGCTCCTAAAAGATCAATGCGCGCACTCAAGGCACCTGGACCGAGCTCAAAAACATCGTAGTTCAGACTTAGACCGCCTGTGAATCCGCTTCCTTTATAAGCGCTGCCAAAAAGAAGCGTAGGCTCCCCTGCCGGATCCTTGGGGGTGTTAATCTGATTATAACTCACACCAAATAGTAAGCCGATAGACAATTTTCGAGATTTTTTATCGGACTTGGGCAGGGGTTTTTCTGTGACTTCTTCCTCCACTTTTTTAGCAAGTTTTACAAAAAGTGAATCATCGCTACCACGCTTCATAGTGATTGTTTTCTGGACAGGCGAGTAACCCCTTCGCTCGAAATCGAGTTGGTGTTGACCTTCAATAAATCCGGCAATCTCGACTGGGGTGACACCGATATTCTCGCCGTCGATAGTTACCCCCACCCCACTGGGGGAGCTTTTGATGAAGAAGCGGCCGGACAATTCTGGCGTGTAATTTCCACAAGAGCGTGATTTTCTAATCGCTTTTTTTGCGGTCCTTCGGCGAGACTTCTTCTGCCCTTTTTCTTTTAAAAAAGCTTTATAATAGACGATGGCCATTCCACAATCGTTGAGCTCTTCATAAGATCTGGCGACCCGAAAAAGATTTTTAGATTCGGGTTTGAGGCGATTGGCTTTTAAAAGAAGTTTGATCGCTTTGCGGTAATTATTAGCGTCAAAGGCAACTTTCGCGTCGGCCATAAAGCGGTCATAGGATTGTGCCCAGCTTGTATTTGGAAAAAATAGGATCGTTAGAACGAGGAGGGTGATTGTATTTTTTACGACGCCTCCCATCCTCTTATGCCTTTCGGAAAGTCACGATCTTCGTTGGATTTTCAGGTGGCTCACCGAGTGTAATTTTGTCTACAACGTCCATACCTTCGATAACGCGGCCCCATGCCGTGTATTGGTTATCAAGAAAGTTGGCGTCATCAAGACAGATGAAGAATTGGCTGGATGCCGAATCGGGCATTGATGAACGCGCCATGGAAACAACGCCACGGTGGTGGGGGGTGTCGTTGAATTCCGCAGGAATGTGGGTTCCGCTTCCGCTGGTACCTGTTCCGAGAGGGCATCCGCCTTGGGCCATAAAGCCTGAAATAACACGGTGGAAAACAAGACCGTCATAAAACCCGCTTTCGGCTAGTTCTGAGATTTGCGCAACATGTTTTGGTGCTTTATCGCCGAAGGTTTCGATGACAACGCGTCCACAATCAAGTTCTAATACTAAATTTGACAAAGGAATCTCTCATTAAAGTGATTAAGCCGCGAAATACGGCGGTAAATAGGAAAATAAAATCCATCCTAGTGCGCTAACCTAGGAAAAGCTCGGCTAGATGTCTACCCAGATTTAAGGTTTTCTGTCAGACAGCAGAGATGAGATAAATATGCCATCGAATAAAAAGCGTCCTTCCCAAAAAAAAACGAATATTTCAAATCCATGTAGCTTTTCACACCAAGTGTGGTTTCTCGACCTTTTCAAACATTCGCTGATATTTTTTTTGAAAATTTAGGATGAAAAATGAATATCGATACCTTTTTTAGGAGTCGCAAAGAAACCACAGGGTGAATTTTTCAAATCGGATCTAAAGCGAAAAATAGAATTCGAAGCCCGAAGGGGAATATGAGGGCTTTCTATGCCGACGAGGTGATGATTTTTCCGATCTCTAAGATCATTAAATTTGGTTAAAAAAGGGAAAGAATGGACACATCTGCTTGAGTGAAAACCGACTGATTTGAAGTACCTTTGAATGGTTGCTCGGTACACAGTAACAGCTTTTCTTTGTTAACGCAGAGGGGACTGGATTCAAAAAAGTGGATATTTTGGAGACGACTCTATTTCCTTTCGAAGTTCGAGTTCGATCGGAAAAATCCCCACACGAGAGTGTCTGATTAAGCGATCTGCGGTAACTAACGCGGGATGTTCCGACAAATCTTAATCAGACATGGCCCGAGAATTATTCTTTCCAAACAGGGGGCAGAAATATAGAGTTTGTGAAGAACATTTCTTTTATCAGGGACGCTCATGAAGACAATTATTTTTACGCTCTTTCTCGTTTTAATACTTACGCCTTTGTCCGCTTTTTCTTTTTGCGGTTTTTACGTTGGCGGATCTGGTGACCTGTACAGTGACGCGACAAGTGTAATCTTAATGCGCCACGGGACGAGGACCACGCTTTCGATGCAAAATGACTACGCCGGTCCAGCAAAAGATTTCGCAATGGTCATACCTGTTCCTCAAGTTCTTGAAAAAGAGGATGTCAAAACCCTAAACCCAAGCATTTTCGAAAAGGTTGACACCCTCGCAGCGCCGCGTTTGGTCGAGTACTGGGAAGAGGATCCCTGCTATCGCCGACCGAGGAGGAAACATCGCTTGCGCAAACGAAAAAAATCAATAAGTAACATTCTTGAGAAACCTTCAAAATCGGGTGTCGTTGTGAAAGCGAGGTTCAACGTGAAGGAATATCAAATCGTGATTCTAAGTGCGAAGGATTCGACGGGCTTAGAAACATGGCTGAAGGACAATAAGTACAATATTCCCCAAAAAGCGGCCAAGTACTTCCAACCCTATATTCAATCTGGGATGTACTTTTTCGTAGCTAAAGTCGACATCGATAAAGTGCAGAAAATTCCCGGTGGAGGCTATCGTCTTTCCCCAATACAGTTTACCTACGAGTCCGACGATTTCACCTTACCGATCCGTTTGGGGTTGATTAACTCTCGAGGGAGCCAAGATCTGATCATTCATATTCTTGCCGAAGGTCAACGTTATGAGGCTGCTAACTATCCTTCGGTGATGATTCCCACGAACATCAACTTAAAGGCCTCCGCCAAAGAGAAGTTTGGTGTATTTTATACCTCGATGTTTAATGCGGTGATGAAAGCGACACCAAAAGCTGTGGTGACCGAATATTCCTGGCAAGCCAAGAATTGCGATCCCTGTCCAAGAACACCGCTCAACGTGAATGATATTCGCGTTCTTGCCGGCGATAAACTTACCGATGCCAACTTGAATGACTTTGTTCTCACGCGTTTACATACACGTTATAAGGCAGGAAAGGTTGGCGAAGATTTGGTATTTAAGAAAGCGCCACCTATCATCGGCGGTCGCGAATCGAGCGGAAAGCGCGTCAAATCAGCAGCCTACAATAACTTCCAAGGTCGCTACATTATTCGTCATCGATGGAAGGGAAAAGTATCCTGCAAACACCCACGTTATAAACGATGGAGTGGGTCGCCGAAATTGACAACCTCGACGAAAAAATCGGTGTACGTAAAAAACAAAAAATACGCCTACCGTCGTTTATCAAAAGGGAAAATTCGCTTGAAAAGCAAATTGAAGAAATAAGTCTATTTGCTAAACCAGATCGAACCCGGATCGTCTTTATAAAACGCGCCCGGCAAAGAAAGCTCAAGCGCACCCTCGCCGAAAGAGGGGTAGAGCGCTTTGAGCTCTTCCACAACACTTTTATTATTGGTCGCAATTTCACCCGAAGATACTTTTTTCGTGCCTTTGATTAACGCATGGGCGTCGCTTAGATAGGCGATGTTTTCGTCTATGGTTTTACTAAAATCACGTCGCGTACCGCCGTGTCCGACGAAAACACGATACCCACCAAATGAAGACTTTAGGACCTTAAGGCCCGCAATCCAATTTTCTAATTCGTCTTCTCCCTCCAAGGGCGTGTATTCGCGAATGTAAAGATGGTTCTGATTGTAGACCAAATCTTCTGCGAAAATAACCTTTTGTTCTTCGATATAAAAATAGGGATTGTCGACCGTTTCCGCGTTGGAAATAGTTCCAACTTTAAAGGTCAGGCCTCCAATTGTTCTTGAATCCTCAATCGATTGCACCTTCCTCTCTTTAAAGAGTGCTACGAAGGTTTTGTCCGTGAAAAGAGTTTGGGCGACCTTGGCTTCGGCGAACACACGAGCACTTGGAAAATGATCAATATTTCCCCAGTGGTCCGAATGATTATGCGTGATTATGACAGATGTCGGTTTGTTGATGGCCTTGGCATATTGCGCGATTTCTTTGCCGAACTTAGGCAAAATCTCCAATTTAATACCGGTATCAACAACAATGAGATCCGTGGGCGTCTCAACCATCGTGACCGTAAAACTGAGGGCGTCGATAACGTGATAGCGCACGCCTGTTCCCTCAATGATTTCCACGCTTCCTTTGGAAATGGTGACTGCCGGTACCTCGCCCATCGTTGCAGGTTTGGAAAGAGGCGTCTGGACTGGGGAATCGGCCTCTTTGCTCGTTTTCGCTGTGGAGCACGATAGTGAGAAACTAAGAATAAAAAGGGGAATGAGAAAAAGAGTATTGTTGGATTTCATCGTCGTCCTTGAAGGAAAGAAAAAGTTTTAACAAAAAGGCGAGGACCTGTCCGTGCAAATGTTTTGATGTATCATCTGGATCTGTTTACCATCGGCGCATCTAACTCGCCGCGAAATTGCTGACGTAGGAAAAGAGATGTTAAAAGGTCTTGTTTACCCCTTATTGATTCTGGGCCTATTTTCTTGCAAAGAGAAAAGCAAAGAACCCAAACCAGATAATCAATCACTTTTATCATGCAAAGACGCGCTCTCCCAAAAGACGCATCGCCTAATATTGTTAGGTGAGTTTACTAAAAACGCCCGGACGATTGTCCCCAAAGGCGAGAACTATTTCCCCATTGAACTTAACGAAAAAGACGTGAAAATACTAAACCGAGATAAGAGTTCTATTTTATGTCGAGTCTTGGCACGTCGTGGAATAGGCGTCGGTGAGCAGCCTTCATTACCTGCCATTCGCATTAGGCTTGGCCAAGGTTTACGACTCGCTATATCTAAAACTGCGGAAAAGGAATCCCTTTCATTTCATATTCCTCCCGCCGAATCATCTGAACTTTTAGTAAACTATGAGCATTCTTTAGATCGTTTGCTAGACGAGATTGTGCCGCGAAACTGAGTGTAGGCTTTCCGCGAGAGGGGCGTAAAACCTGCGTTCATCACTTCTTTAGACGCATTATTTTCAGGCTTAGTAGGACGTTTTGTCGGAAAAAGAAGCTCCTTCTCGCAGATCACGCGCGTCCAAAGGCAGAAGCGCAAATACAATAATCTGGCACAGATTTTGTACTCACTGGCGCGACCCTTTATAAGGCCAAAGAAATGAATCTTCTCCGGGAGAAAATAGAAAAATTGCGGGTAGAAAAAAACGCCGTTATTTTAGCGCATTATTATCAAGAACCTGACATTCAGGATATTGCAGATTATGTCGGCGATAGTCTCGGCTTATCGCAACAGGCCGTTAAAACCGACGCCGAAATAATCGTTTTTGCAGGTGTGCATTTTATGGCAGAAACCGCAAAAATTCTAAATCCAAACAAACTCGTTCTACTGCCCGATGCAGATGCCGGATGCTCGCTCGCCGACGATTGTTCAGCCATTGATCTCCAGGCTCTAAAGGATCGCAATCCCAACCATGTTGTGATCTCCTACATTAATTGTAGTGCTGAAGTGAAAGCGATTAGCGACATCGTTTGTACCTCTTCAAATGCACTCAAGGTTGTTAATTCTGTTCCGGCAGATACGGGAATTATTTTTGCACCAGACAGAAACCTTGGGCGTTATATCCAACAACAAAGCGGTAGAAAAATGTTGATCTGGGACGGCGCCTGCATCGTTCATGAAGCCTTTTCAAAAGAAAAACTTGAGGCCCTTCATGCCAATAATCCGAAGGCGGATATTATTGCCCACCCCGAATCTGAACAACATATTATCGAGATGGCGACCTTCGTCGGATCTACAGCAGGCATGATTGCCTACGTGAAAAGAGACCCAAGCCAGAGTTTTATTGTCGCCACCGAGGCCGGCATTCTTCATAAAATGCAACAAGAGGTGCCCCATAAAATTCTCATTCCCGCGCCCGCAAAAGAAGACAATGCCTGTGCCTGTAGTGAGTGTCCTTATATGAAAATGAATTCCTTGGAAAAATTGTACCTATGTTTACTAAATGAGACGCCTCGTGTGGAGGTCTCAAGTGACATCAGAAAAAAGGCGATTGTCCCCATTGAGCGCATGTTGGCACTGTCTAGATGACGATTCAGGCCGATCATTTGGTTGTTGGCTCTGGGGTTGCAGGTCTGACCTATGCCATCAAAATCGCCGAGCATTTTCCTGACCGAGACATTGTCCTTGTGACCAAAGCAAGTCTTCAGGAATCCAATACGAAGTACGCCCAGGGCGGCGTGGCAATTGTTGTGAGCCCCCAAGATTCCTTTGAAAAACATATTCAGGATACCCTCCAAGCCGGAGATGGATTGTGTGATGAAGAGGTCGTGCGGAGGGTTGTCCAAGAAGGGCCAGCTGGGATTAAAGAATTGATCCAATGGGGCGCGCATTTTGATCTCGATAGCGATGGGAATTTTTTATTAGGAAAAGAAGGCGGACATTCCGAATTTCGTGTCGTGCACCACAAGGACATCACTGGTGCAGAAGTGCAAAGGGCCCTGATTGCCCGCGTTCAATATTTGAAAAATATTGAGATTCTAACCCATCACTTTGCCCTTGATTTGATCTTAGAAAAGTCTGAAAAAACGGGCAAAAAAAAATGTATGGGCGCCACGGTATTTGACACACAAGCCCGTCGAATTTTTGCGATTCATGCCACGACGACCTTACTTGCAACGGGCGGAGTAGGACGCGTATACGGCCATACGACCAATCCTTTGATAGCCACAGGCGATGGAATTGCGATGGCCTATCGTGCCAAAGCCGAACTCAAAGATATGGAATTCATGCAATTTCATCCTACTGCTTTATATCAACCCGAAGGCGGCGTTTCCTTTCTCATCTCAGAGGCGGTGAGGGGTTTTGGTGCCTTGTTACGGAACAAAGAAGGCGATCGATTTATGGAAAAAATTGATCCGCGCGCCGAGTTAGCCTCAAGGGATATTGTCTCCCAGGGGATTGTCGGCGAGCTTCATCAATCGGGCCAAGTTTGTGTCTTTCTTGATTGCCGTCACTTGGATCTAGACGCGTTTAAATCCCATTTTCCAAACATCTATCAAAAGTGCATCGACCTGGGTATCGACCTGAGCCAAGACATGATTCCGGTCATTCCGGCCGCCCATTATTTATGCGGTGGAATCGTTGTCGACGGCGATGGGAAAACCTCCATTGATGGTCTTTTTGCCTGTGGCGAATGTAGTAGAACGGGGTTGCA
>JALSKP010000710.1 GCA_026988815.1 Myxococcales bacterium
CCATCCGGTTACTTCGTCAAATGGGGTGGACAATTCGAAAACCTCCAAGCCGCGACCGGGCGTTTAGCCGTCGCTGTACCGGCGGCCTTACTTTTGATTTTCTTATTGCTGTTTACTACTTTTGGCTCCTTCCGACCTTCGCTTATTATTTACATGAATATTCCGATGGCGGCCGTGGGTGGCATTTTCGCGCTCTGGATTCGGGGCATGCCCTTTTCAATTTCCGCCGCGATTGGCTTTATCGCTCTATCTGGGATCGCCGTTTTAAACGGCGTCGTGATGGTGACCTATATCCGGGAACTGCAAGCCGAGGGTTTGTCCTTGATGGACGCTACCGAAAAGGGCGCCAGGTTGCGTTTACGCGCCGTGATGATGACGGCCCTCACCGACGGTATTGGTTTTCTTCCCATGGCGATTTCGACCACCGCCGGAGCGGAGGTGCAGCAGCCACTGGCCACCGTCGTCATTGGCGGATTGATGACCGCGACCTTGTTAACGCTGTTTGTGTTGCCAGTCGTCTACAGTTGGTTGGGCGGCGATGTGGACAAAGACGATGAGAATTCCAAAAATGTTATTGAGGAACCCATTCATGCATAACTGGATCGCCTTTGCAGTAATGGGCTTATTGAATCTGATTCACAGATTCGGATTCGTTTATCTGCGCGTCTGCAATTTCGATCTCAAAAACCTTATCGGAAAGTTCTAAGATGATTTCCTCATCTTCATCCTCATCGGGATTCCATGCATTGACGCGAATAGCTTCATTACGTCGTATGCCCATGTGTATGGTTAAACCGACGCCGGCCAAAACAAAGGGCATGGAAAACCAAAAAAAGAGCGGAAAGCTAAGCGCAATAATAAGTGGAAAAACGATGAGCGCCCCAATAACCATTCCTATCGATTTTTTGGAGCCAACAGGCACGCCTCGGTCTATAATTCGATCTACTGGCTCGCCATTATCAAGGAAGGCTTGCATCTTGCCTATTTCTTTTTCCGAGCCGGGATTGAATACAAAAAGGAGAGTGTAGAAAATGAAGTTTAAAAAAGCACCAGCTAGAACCCCAAAAAATTCGTCTGGTCTAACGATGAAAAACAGGAGACCAACGCCGGCGATATGGAGCAACGCGAGGAAGATGATGTTGTTGGTAGTTTTTTTTACGAGCCAATCTTTCATCTTTCCGTCACAAATTGTCCTTAGATCAATTTTCCTTCCGCGATCTCTATTGGCGATCAAAACAGGAACATCATACAGACTTGCTGCATGGTCTCCATTTTTCTTATAGTTCTTTAAGGGCGATGCAAACAAATAGCAACGCTAAATAAATAAACCCACTGATGTGAGGTATGATTTGGAAAATTCTAAATGCTGTTCGGTTGATTTTACTGAAGAGGAACATCATCACGGTGATGAGCACGATCACGATCATGGGTCCGGCGAGGGATGGAAACCCTATCTGCCTGGCGCGATTAGTTTTGTGCTTCTGGTATCGGGGTTACTTCTCAAATATATTTTTAAAGCTGCTTTTTTTGAATCTTGGTTCGAGCTCCTCTGGTTTGGGTTGGCCTATATTCCCGTCGCTCTTCCAGTACTTGGAGAAGCGTTGGAAAGCCTGCGAAAAGGAGAGGTGTTTACTGAATTTTTCCTCATGGGCGTGGCAACGATTGGAGCCTTTGCGATTGGCCAATACCCAGAGGGCGTCGCCGTCATGCTATTTTACGCCGTCGGGGAACTATTCCAAAACGCAGCCATTCGCCGATCTAAATCCAATATCGAAGCGTTGTTGGACGTACGTCCAAAACTAGCAAGCGTTTTTCGTAAGGATACCTACCAAATCGTAGACCCCTATGAGGTAAGTATTGGAGAAAAAATTCAAGTCAAAGTGGGGGAAAAAGTACCGCTCGATAGTGTTCTTCTTTCAGAAAAAGCCTCTTACAACACCGCCGCGATTACAGGAGAGAGTAAACCCATGTCCTCTTCTTTAGGTGAGGATGTACTCGCCGGATCGATCAATTTGGACGGCGTCGTAGAACTGGAGGTTAGTAAGTTATTCAACGATAGTTCCGCGGCAAAGATACTCGATCTTGTTCAGAACGCGACATCAAGAAAATCAAAAACTGAGTTACTGATCCGCCGACTCGCCAAGATTTACACGCCTATTGTGGTCTATCTCGCGATAGCGATTTGTTTCTTGCCCTACTTTGTTGTCGAAGATTATGTGTTTCAAACTTGGTTGTATCGCGCACTCATTTTTCTGGTGATTTCCTGTCCGTGCGCATTGGTGATTTCAATACCCCTGGGCTATTTTGGAGGTTTGGGTGCGGCTTCCAAAAACGGATTGCTTTTTAAGGGCGCAAATTATCTCGACCAACTTACGAAAATGACAACCTTGGTGATGGATAAAACTGGAACGGTCACAAAGGGCATTTTCGAAATCCAAAAAATCGTCGTTGTGGGTCAAAGGACTGAAAACGATTTTATGAAAGGTTTGGCATCTCTGGAGGCCATGTCCAATCATCCCATCGCGAAGGCGATCTTGGAACATCCGATCGAGGGCGGCCTTTTCGAGGTCGACGAGGTGAGCGAAATAGCTGGAAAAGGACTTCGAGGAAAAGTCGACGACCAATGGCTTCTGGCCGGGAACGCGAGATTAATGGAACAATTCGAAATCGCCTTTCCGAGCGAGATCGAAAAGATCCTCGACACGATCGTCCTGGTTGCCATCGACGGCGAATTCGCGGGGTATGTGACCATCGCCGATGCGTTAAAAGAGGACGCAAAAGCCTTTGTCGACGCGCTCAAAAAAGTTGGCATTAAAGAACTCGTGATGTTGTCGGGCGACAAGGATTCAATCACGCAAAAAGTTGCCAAATCTCTAGGCATCGAAAATGCAAAAGGCGGACTTCTTCCTGAAGACAAACTCCAAGAAGTCGAGGCGCTCCAAAAAAATGGTAAATTCGTCGCCTTTATCGGCGACGGAATTAATGATGCGCCGGTCCTTGCGGCAAGCGATGTCGGGATTGCGATGGGCGCGATGGGAAGTGATGTCGCCATTGAAACGGCGGACCTGATTATCCAAACCGATGAACCCTCAAAAGTGTTAACAGGGTTGAAGATTGCAAAGTCAACGCAAGCCATTATTTGGCAAAATATCTACCTGGCCTTTGGTGTGAAAATCGCCGTTCTTCTATTGGGCGCCTTTGGAATGGCGACCATGTGGGAGGCCGTTTTCGCCGATGTCGGCGTCGCTTTTTTGGCCATCCTCAACGCGGTCCGTCTACAACGCATGCGTTGGTAAGAAGCATTCAGGTCAACAAGGAGGCCGACTCCCTTCGCTTTATTGGCCTACCTTGAGCGTTCTGGTCCTCGCCCTTTGGGGAGAGGGCGCCCTGAGGATGTGCGTTAGCACTTCCGAGGAAGTACTCTTGGGGTGCTAGGGTCGTCAACGAAAGCAAGTTTTCTCAAAATCACGCTGATATGGATCACACTCGGACTCTTCCTAGTGGTAACAAATATTGCCAATTAGCATTAAAAGTGGTAAGAATTATATCCACTAAGGGTCGTGATGATTGATACGCTCAAAGAAATAATTTTAGATTTTCAAGAACGCGGCCCCCGTGACCAGGGTTTTCCTCGAGCCTTGGCTATTAGGGTAGTGCCTAATAAAGCGACTATTTGTATCGGTGTGCGGCGGTGCGGAAAGTCAACATATCTTTTTCAAATTATGCAGAAGTTATTGGATCACAAGGTGGCGATAGAAAATATTATTTATATCAATTTCTTCGATGATCGTTTGCATAACCTTAAAGACCTCGATCTCGTTAACGAGGCCTATTTTTCGATCTATCCGAACAAAAAAAATAACGAAAAAGTTTACTATTTCCTCGACGAGCTCCAGGTCATTACCAACTGGGAAGCTTTCGTTGACCGTGTGATGCGCACCGAAAATTCGGAAATATATATTAGTGGTTCCTCGGCACAAATGTTGGCAAAAGAGATCGCGACCCAAATGCGTGGAAGAGCATTGTCCTGGGAACTTTTTCCTTTTTCCTTTTCTGAATTTTTGAAAGCAAAAGGGGTTGAGCAATCAAAAAATAGGTCGACTAAAATGCGTCTGCTCATTCAAAAAGCATTTGAAGAGTATTGGGAAGTGGGCAGCTTTCCGGAGACACTTTTCTTGGATGAGTATCTTAGGCGAAAAATTCATCAAGAATATTTTCAAGCTATTCTATTTCGTGATTTAGTGGAACGTCATGATATTTCGCACCCCAAAGCATTGTTGGATTTGGCCTATCGCCTGGTCGATAATGTGGCGTGTTTGTATTCAATAAACAAACTCACAAACTATCTGAAGTCACAAGGGCATCGCGTACCCAAAGCGAAAGTTGGGCAGTATTTGGAATGGTTCGAAGATGCTTATTTTTTGTTTTCGGTACATCTTTTTGATGCCTCCTTATCGCGATCTAAAGCGAATCCGAAAAAAATCTATTGCGTCGATCACGCTTTTGTCCGTTCCATATCATCCGGAATTCTCGTCGGGCATCTTTTGGAAAACATGGTCTTCATTGCATTAAGGAGAACCACATCTGATATTTGGTATTGTCGCACACAAGACGGATATGAGGTTGATTTTCTAGCTGAGTTCGCGAAGCGAAAACGAATGCTTGTTCAAGTCTGTGGCAACCTCAAAGATGCAAAGACCGAAGAGCGAGAAATTCGAGCATTGGTAAGCGCGATGGAAGAGCACAATATTGAGAATGGAAGCATCGTTACTTTTAACGAAAGTAAAACGATAAAACACGGCGATCGCACCATTCTCGTTCAACCCATTTGGCGCTTTCTTTTGAACCTAAGCGATGTTGGTTGATTACCGCGTTTAAGTAAGCGAGTATACTAAAAGGTAGGTGTTTAGAACCTTCCTTGGTTCCTTTTTGTGCAAGGTTCTTTTTTACCGTGAGGCATCCAACTCTCGTTCTAATGCTGCGAGACACAGACCAAAAGCTGGTCTTGGTACAAACAGACGCCCAACTTTCCCGGCCCCAATTTACATTTTTTACCGGCCGATACGCATTTCTCGCTAATAGGGGAGGGTGTTGTCTGCGGACACGCCGAAAAGAAAAGAAAGAGAATTAAAGTAGTTATTTTTTTCATGCGATCGCTAATGTAGAGGAAAGTGAACAGGTCATTATTTCTTAGGAAAAGGGATATCCAACCCCTCGTTGAGCTCGTCGATGGTCAACAAACCGTTCTCTCCCTGATGGTATTCTATACGCACTTGATCGTTGAGTTGGTCGTAGGCGCTTCCACCTTCAATGGTTAAATTGAGCGCCATTTTATGCGCCAGGGTGGGAACAAAAATCGTGCGGTAGGGTTTCCCGGCCTGTTGATCTGTGCCAAATTTTCCGAGGAATTTGTCGTCGGTATCAAAAAAGTAGGCGCCGTGGAAATCGCCTTGCTCGTAAATATCGAGCTGGAAATTGGGTTCGACAACAAAAGCGGGAAGCGCGCGGGCTGGCGCATAGGTGGTAAAATTCCCCGACGAGGTTTGGAAGTAGCCGACCACAGTACCTGGAATCGGAACGAGAACATCAGCGGGGGGCGTCGTATTATAGGCGTACTCTTCGAGGGTGACCAAGGGACGTAAACTCTCAGGAACAATGACACCCATCACATAGTTTACCAAACGTCGAGCGCCGTTCTGACTAAGGTGTCCGGCATCATGATAAAAGGGATTCTCTTGTCCGCTATCAGCAGATTGAACGCCGACCATGGCCGCGTTAGTATCTACGTAATAAGCCCCTGGATATTGGTCTTTTAAATATAAGTAAACCTCCTTACGATCCAAGTTGCTAGCCGAATTCGGTCCACTTTGAGATGGAGGGGAGGCGACCAAGACAAGCGTTACTTTGGGTTTTTCCATCAAGAAGGTATCGATGGCTAACTTACAACGTTGTTGAACCTCTTGTACGCTTCGTCCTGCCATATCGTTGGTGCCAAGCGAAAACTCCCAAATGGTATCCTCTCCATCAACGCCCAGACTGCCTGCGACTGCCTCGTCAAAACTTGCGTTCGTTCGACTATTATCTAACCACGTATCGGTCCTCATTCCAGAGGCGGCGTTGTAAAGAACATCAATTTTGAGCTTTGTGAATTGTTGTTCGTAATAGGATTTCATGTGACTAAAACGATTTTCTCGATTGCTGTCGCCCGTGATAATGTAAACGACTTTACGTTTTTCATTGGCCGCATCGGTGAAAATATTTTCTTCAATGCTCGGACATCCTTGGATGCCATTTTGACACGCAAGACACACACCTTCATCACAATATTCAAATTCCGCGCAATCACTTTTGAGTTGGCAGCCCAGATCTGGGGCGATGTCCAAAGTGAGGTCATTTTTCAGATCCTCTATCCGACCTCGATCCGGGGAAGCGAAATCTTGCCCCATATCGACGGGCGTTTTTGTCTCGCTAAGGCATTGACCTTGGACGCAAGATTGCTCCGCCCCACAGCTAGCATCATTTGGGCAGCCAGTGGAAGTCGTCTGTCCCTCGCCTGTACATCCCAAGAGAAAAATAGAAATAAAAATAAGCTTTTTCATAAATAGTTCACATGTGTCCGGTGGAAAAAGAATAACATGGGCGCTCTTGAATACCAAGAATCGGACTCTTGTAGAATTGTCTTCATCCGCTGTCGGATAATCTGCACATTCAAAAACGATTGATGGTCTTTTCGCCCTTAATTGTCACCGACCTGCCTGGCACCTTAATTGCTCTTTCAAGGTTTGCGATATTTTAAAAGGAAACCTATGAAGACAGAGAAGCGAAAAGATCCAGTTTGTAAGATGAGGGTGAATGAGGATTCCGAATATCGAATCCTTCACGAAAATAGCACCTATCTATTTTGTTCAAAGAAGTGTCAGACGAAGTTTAATCTGTCGCCAGATGCCTATCTCGAAGAAAAAAGAAAAAATAAAACAGAAGACTCGGTGAGGACTTATACCTGTCCCATGCATTCCGAAGTAAAGAATGAAGGCCCTGGAGAATGCCCCAAATGTGGGATGGCGCTGGAAGCCGAAATTCCATCGCTCAACATCGAGTATACCTGTCCCATGCACCCAGAGATTATACGTGATAAGCCTGGAGACTGTCCCCTCTGCGGAATGGCCTTGGAACCCAAAGACGCAGGTCCGGAGGAGAACGAAGAGTTAAAAGACATGACGCGAAGGTTTATTTTCTCCGCCCTATTAGCCCTGCCCTTGTTGCTGATCGTCATGTTGGACATGTTGCCCAATCGTCCAATTTCAACCTTTTTGCCAGGTCGCTCACGTGTCTTTTTGGAGCTCGTATTAGCGACGCCGATTTGTCTCTACGCCGCATGGCCCTTTTACATTCGCGCCATTAATTCTGTGAAAAATAGAAGCCTGAATATGTACACCTTGATTGGTTTAGGTGTGGCCGTAGCCTATCTTTTTAGTATTGTTGCGACCTTTTTTCCCAATATTTTTCCTGATTCTTTTCGGGAACACGGCGAGGTTGCCGTGTATTTCGAAGCGGCTGGGGTGATCGTCACACTTATCCTTTTAGGACAGGTTTTGGAACTAAGAGCGCGCTCCCAAACCAACGCAGCGATTCAAAAATTATTGGGCATGGCGGCAAAAAGCGCGACGAAAATCAATGACGATGGGAGTGAAGATGAGATTCCGATGGAGCACGTAAAGATCGGCGATAAGCTCCGAATTCGACCTGGAGAAAAGTTACCTGTCGATGGCGTTATTATTGAAGGAACAAGTGTGGTCGACGAGTCGATGGTAACAGGTGAGCCTATTCCTGTCGAAAAAAGTACCGGCGATACCGTGATTGGAGCCACAATAAACGGTACGGGCTCTCTGATAATGAAAGCTCAGAAAGTCGGCGCCGATACCTTGCTTTCTCAAATTGTTAAGATGGTTTCTGAGGCTCAAAGAAGTCGCGCACCGGTTCAAAAATTGGTCGACGAAGTATCCTCCTACTTTGTCCCTACTGTAATTCTCGTGGCAATTTTGACCTTCATCATATGGGCGATTTTCGGTCCCGAGCCTGCCATGGCCTATGCGATTATTAACAGCATTGGCGTGCTGATAATCGCCTGTCCTTGCGCCCTTGGTTTGGCAACACCGATGTCCATCATGGTCGCGACTGGAAAAGGCGCCTCAATTGGAGTGCTGTTTAAGAGCGCCGAGGCGATCGAGGAACTGAGAAAAATTGATGTTTTGGTCGTTGATAAAACCGGCACCCTCACGGAGGGAAAACCGAAACTTGTAGGTATTGATATTGTAAGCGGATTTACTGAAAACGAATTGTTGATGGACGTTGCTGCTTTGGAAAAAGGAAGTGAGCATCCTTTAGCTGAAGCGATTGTGAAGGGCGCCAAAGAAAGAGGCTTAGATATTCCTGAGGCGCACGATTTCGAATCGATTACCGGGAAAGGGGTTCGCGGAAAAGTAAACTCGAAGACGATAGTGCTTGGGAATGCAGCGATGATGAACGATATCGAAATCGATACTTCATCGTTCCAAATACAAGCAGAGGCATTACGCAGCGAGGGGAAAACGGTCATGTTTATCGCTTGTGAGGGTATCTTCGCTGGCATTCTTAGCGTCGCAGATCCCATAAAGAAAAGTACGCCCGAGGCCATTAAACAGCTTCACGAAAAAGGTATTAAAGTCGTCATGCTCACCGGTGATAGTCGAACCACTGCGCTTGCGGTCGCCGCCACCCTTGGGATTGATGAGGTTGTTGCTGGTGTTCTTCCGCATCAAAAAGCGGAAAAGGTGAAAGCACTTCAAGCCCAAGGTAAAGTCGTTGCGATGGCCGGAGACGGGATCAACGACGCGCCCGCGCTGGCCCAAGCCAATGTTGGAATTGCGATGGGGACAGGGACCGACGTTGCAATGGAGAGCGCGTCTCTAACCTTGGTCAAAGGCGATCTCCGCGGAATTGTTCGCGCTTGGAATCTCTCTGATAAGACGATGGCAAATATTCGTCAAAATCTATTTTTTGCTTTTGCCTACAATAGTGCAGGTATTCCTATTGCCGCTGGACTTCTCTTTCCCTTTTTTGGGATCCTTTTAAGCCCAATGCTTGCCGCGGGCGCGATGAGTTTAAGTTCGGTTTCGGTGATTGCCAACGCATTGCGTTTAAATCGAGCCGAGATTTGAATGAGCCTTGCCTTCTTAACCCAGCAGGTCGCGCTCGCGTCCGATTGTGACGAAACAGGTAAAAGATTTGCTTTTTAGGTCGGATATGAAAGTCAGGGAAGCGTCGATTCTGCTTCGATGCGATCGATGGTTTTTAGGAGTTT
>JALSKP010000711.1 GCA_026988815.1 Myxococcales bacterium
GCGATTTTCCGGTTCCTGTTTCCCCGATCGTCTTCACACGGAAATTAGGTTTGGCTAAAGTACGCGAACTGGCAAAGATTAAAAATCCTATCGAAAAAAACTATCAAACCTTTAAAGCCGTTGGTGTAACCCAAGAAATTATGGAACGCAGCGCAAAAATTCTGCGTTTAGAAAAATAATTTTCTATCGATTTTTGGAAAGTGAATTTAGGTAAGATGTTTACTATATTTTTCTTTCAGACGAGGATCGTCCGTAATAATTCGACGCTTGAAACCGGAAAACTTTGAGCTTCGCTGAAGATGATTTTTTAGTTTTCCAAGATAATAAGGAGACTCGTCTTTATCCGCGACTCAATGTTTTCGTTAGTGAAAGAGACTCGTACTCGGTCATTTTTTTCTTGAGCACTTCCGAGTATTTGTCTGACTCAAAAAAGCTTTCAATCAATGCATCGTAGGAATAGCTAGAAAGGTCTTCTATCACCTTTCGAATCTAAATCGCAAATTACGGCGTTTTCGATAGAAGAAATAACGAAGGGAGAATGCGTGGTCACAATAAACTGGATCTTTGGAAAAAAACCAACGAGAAAAGGAAGTATTTTCTTTTGCAAACTTACGTGTAGATGGGATCCTCGCTTGGTTGACCCGAATATGTGCAATGAAGTTTTCTGTCATAAAGAACTCTCTCGAATATCCATCTCTTTACACAAAAAACGGAGGTCGTCATTTTCGCGCCACCAAAAACCTCATCAATATCATAGAACTATTTGCTTCTCTTCGTTTTTCCCGTATAAAAATTTATAAAATTTAAAAGGAAAACATATGAAGACCAAAGCTGCGTTAGCCCTCGGGCCCGGAAAACCACTTGAAATTGTAGAACTCGATCTTGAGGGACCAAAAGCGGGTGAAGTGCTCGTTGAAATCAAGGCAACAGGCGTGTGTCATACGGACGCCTTCACCCTTTCAGGAGACGATCCTGAAGGCCTCTTTCCTGCTATTCTCGGACACGAAGGGGCAGGTGTGGTCGTCGATATCGGGGCTGGGGTCACCCACGTCGCGGTCGGTGATCATGTCATTCCCTTGTACATTCCAGAATGTCGAACATGTGATTATTGCCTCAATCCTAAAACAAATCTTTGCCAATCCTTGCGTGCAACCCAAGGGGCCGGATTGATGCCCGACGGGACCTCGCGCTTCTCTTTGGAAGGCGAGCCCATTTTTCACTACATGGGAACGTCCACCTTTTCTCAGTATATTGTGCTTCCAGAAGTTGCAGTGGCAAAGATTCGAAAAGACGCGCCCCTCGATAAAGTTTGCCTCATCGGCTGTGGCGTTTCGACCGGAATCGGCGCGGTTATTAACACGGCCAAAGTTGAACCCGGTTCAAACGTTATCGTTTTCGGCTTGGGAGGCATCGGACTCAATTGTATCCAAGCCGCAAAAATGGTTGGCGCCAATATGATTATCGGCGTGGATCTTAATGACGATAAAAAGGCAGTCGGCGAAGCCTTTGGCATGACCCATTTTGTGAATCCCAAAGAGGTCGAGGGCGACCTCGTTCCATACCTTGTTAATCTAACCAAAGGCGGCGCGGACTACACTTTTGAATGCATTGGAAACGTTGACGTGATGCGCCAAGCCCTTGAGTGCAGTCACAAAGGTTGGGGAGAGAGCATTATCATCGGCGTGGCAGGATCTGGCCAGGAGATTAAAACGCGCCCCTTTCAATTGGTCACCGGACGATCCTGGCGAGGAACAGCCTTTGGTGGTTTCCGTGGACGGACCGACGTTCCAAAAATTGTTGATTGGTATATGGACGGGAAAATTGAAATCGATTCTCAGGTCACTTTCGATTATGGCCTCAACGATATCAATAAAGCCTTCGATAAAATGCATCAGGGTGAATCGATTCGAAGCGTCATCCATCTCCAAAAATAAAGGTTTTAGTCATGAAAGAAATTTCAAAAAAACGTTCCTTCGGTGGTTGGCAATACGTCTACGAACATCAATCGAGTACTTTAGATTGCACGATGCAATTTGCGATTTATCTGCCTGATTCTCAAGAAGAAAAAATGCCAGCCCTTTGGTTTTTATCGGGATTAACCTGCAGTTGGGAGAATGTAACCCAAAAGGGATTCGCCCAGGCCGCCGCTTCAAAACACAATGTCATCTTCATCGCCCCCGATACCTCGCCGCGCGGTGAGACGGTACCCGATGACGAGCGCTGGGATTTTGGAAAAGGCGCCAGTTTTTATGTTGATGCAACCCAAGAACCCTGGTCAAAAAATTATAAGATGTACACCTATATCGTGTCGGAATTGCAAGCCCTTGTGGCACAGCATTTTAAAATCGATGTGGATCGACAGGGGATTTGCGGTCATTCCATGGGAGGACACGGTGCTTTAGTTTTGGGCTTAAGAAATCCCGATTTGTACAAATCGATTTCCGCTTTTTCACCCATTGCCAATCCCTCAATCGTCCCTTGGGGAGAATTGGCGTTCTCCCGTTATTTAGGTGATTCACGAGAAGATTGGGAGGCCTATGATGCGACTCATTTAGTAAGCAAGGTTAGTAAGACACGTGGTGAAATTCTTATCGATCAAGGCGAAGACGATAGCTTTCTATCAGAGCAACTCAAGCCAGAAAATTTTGTTAGGGCGGCCAAGAAGCAAGATGTTAATTTTCGAATCCATCACGGTTATGACCATAGCTACTTTTTTGTCTCGACCTTTATGGCAGATCACTTCGCGCATTTCGTCAATCAATTGAATAACCAATTCTTTGAATAACCAATTCTTTGAATAACCAATTCTTCGAATAATAAACATTTTTACTAAATAGAATATTTACCATGAAAACAAAAAAGAACTATGGGTTGTGGCAAAGCGATCTATCGGGATCAGATGCATCAGGTCAAAAACGCTTTCTAGATCTAAAGGCCATCAAGGACACCCTTGTTTGGGCGGAAAGACGCGGCGCTGAAAGCATCATTGTCGCGCAGAAAGGATGTGAGGCTCCCAATGATATTTCCTCGGGAGTGGGTGTTCGAGGAGGCGTCGGTTATGGTGGGGGAGAATTTGACATTCACGAAGATCTCATCGTTTTTTCCGGTAGCGATAGCGCAATTTACACCGTAAAACTTGATGAAGGAAAACCGAGAGCAATAACGCCATCCTTTGGATCTACCGCCTCTCCTGTGTTTAGTCGGGACGGGAAATCGGTCGCCTATGTACACACCGAAGATGGCGTCGATGTTATCGCCGTGGTTCCAAGCGATGGTTCAGCCTGGCCCGTCATTATTGCTAAGGGAGCCGATTTTTACGCCAACCCTACGTGGACACCGGATGGTTCTGCGATCCTTTATGTGGCCTGGGACCATCCCCATATGCCTTGGGATAAATCCCGAATAGAAAAAACATCCCTTAAAGGTGAGCGTGAACTTCTTTTTAACGAGAACGCGGTAAACCAACCCTCCTACTCTCCTTCGGGGCAAAAACTTGCCTTCGTAAGTGATGCCGAGCCAGCCAGCAGCGATCCCGATGCAGGCGGTCGATGGCATATATTCATCAAAGAAAAAGAGGGAGAAATTCGGCAAATTACGAATGGCGAAATGGACTTTGGAGGTCCGGCTTGGATTCAGGGGCTTCGTTATTTCGATTGGGTCGACGATGAAAACTTATTATGCATTTCCACTGCTCACGCAAAATGGAAAGCGACTTTAGTAAACATTGTTACTTGTTCCATAGAAGAGCTTGAAGGCCTAGACGACTATGAAAGTCTATCTCAACCGGTCTCTTTTTCTGGCGGCTACGCTTTTCTAGCCTCTGCACCACACATTCCACCGAGGATCATAGTTCTAAAAGACGCAAAGACGAGAGTCGTTCAACGTGCGTCCGCAGAGCGTTTTTTACCCTCCCAATATGCACCCATGATTCCAAAGCAATGGCAATTTGAAGGTTCAGATATTTTTGG
This sequence comes from Myxococcales bacterium, assembly GCA_026988815.1. Classification (GTDB taxonomy): domain Bacteria; phylum Myxococcota_A; class Bradymonadia; order Bradymonadales; family Bradymonadaceae; genus CALJNB01. The sequence goes on from JALSKP010000711.1 coordinate 3,969, forward strand.
GAATTATTATCCTCCCACAAATGCCCAATTCGAATCCGAGGGCTTGCCTCCAGCGATCATTATGATCCACGGCGGACCGACCTCCCAAAGTTGGGCGTCTTTTAACTTCCGAAATCAATTTTTTGCGTCTCGAGGATTCGCTGTTCTTGATGTGAATTATCGGGGAAGTACAGGTTACGGTCGTAAATATATGGAAGCCCTTTACGGAAATTGGGGGCTCAGCGATGTCGAAGATTCGATCAGCGCGGCTCATTTCTTAGGCGAGAATAAATTAGCCGATCCGAGTAAAATCGTTATTATGGGTGGATCCGCCGGTGGTTATACGGTGCTTCAAAGTTTAGTAAATTCTGATCTATTTGCAGCTGGCGTTTGTCTCTACGGCATCGGGAATTTGTTTACCTTGGCAGCGGGGACGCATAAATTCGAATCGAGTTATAACGATATTTTGCTCGGAGCTCTTCCTGAAGCCACCGATATTTTCCGAGATCGTTCCCCTCTCTTTCATGCAGAAAAAATCACCTCTCCTCTGGCGATTTTTCACGGTAGAAAAGACCAAGCCGTCCCTTTTGAACAGGCCGAAAGTCTTGTCGCAAAGTTAACCTCACCTCATGAATTTTATATTTACGACGACGAGGGACATGGATGGCGTAAACCCGAAACGGTGGAGCATTTCTACGAACACACCCTCGCGTTTCTTGAGAACTATGTCGTAAACGCGTCTTAGAGGGCTTCCACGAATTCTGCGCCACCCAACCCGTAGGATATTTGTATTAACTCTTCCACTTCAGGGATAAATCTGGTTCATTGCGGCCATGGCAGAACCCTTTGTTTTTCATTTTAATCCCAATCCCTCCGGCGAGCCCGAAGCGATGTATATTAGCGACATATTGAGCGCTTGTTCGTGTTGTAAAAACGAACAAATACAACGTTTTTATCACTCCACTTCGCTGCACCGACTGACCGAAAAAGTATTGATGGAACTAACGCTTGGTGTAGCGCAAAAAATTGAGCAAAGCTGTGAAAATTGTGGCACACAATTGGAAGAATCTGATGTGTTAGCCACGACGATGACCTTCGGCTTTGCCGATGATACGGGTTGTATTGTTGGTTTTAGAAAGGGGGATCAAGCCCGTTTTCAGGTTCTAAAAAATCGTAGACTTGATCCCCAAGTCGTGCCCGCCTTTGACTTTCCCGACGATGCCTTTTCTCTAGATGAAAGCAAAGTCGAGGAAAAGTTAGAGCGCGTTCTTAACCCCAAACTTCTTTGGCTAGAACTCTTTGCCGCCATTGAAGAAGATCCCGAAGGGGGCGCATGGGCGGAGGCGAGCAAGGATTGTATTTTCTACATCGACACCGATGAAGAAGCCCATGAGACCCTATTGTACGAGCTATCCACCCAAGACAACGCGGTTGAAGAAACCTTTGAAATTGCGTTGGATAGTCAACCACGCGATCTTTGGCTTAAGAAAGCTGAAGATTTTTTCGCGCCTTTGGAAAGCTGGTTGAGTGCTAAGACCGTGGACGCGTTACTGGAAGGCGAGATTTTTGCGACGGTAATTATCAGAAAACAGCCCATCATTGATCAGATCAAAAGAGCATTTGAAACTGCTAAACTTGAATACGATTTTGAACATTTGACCTTTAACAATATTCGAACCCCCACCGACCTCCTCTTTGAAGGCGAACTCAATATTGTGAAGGTCGCCGAACGCGCGGTTTATACGGGATTAACACCTGGCGAATGTGCGCGATTATCGGCCGAAGAAATCGTCGGGAATTTATTGAGAATTTGGAGATAATATGCGATGGATTTTAGCCTTACATGTCCTTGGAATTGTTGTCTGGTTTGCGGCTTCTTTGGATCTAAGTCGTCTTCTTGGCCACCATGCAAAAATTGGTCTAAAAGCTGGCGAGCCGCTTAAGAGTTACGAGATTAAAACCTATTTTTTCGCGGGCTTGCCTGGGTTTTTGCTCACCCTTGCGACGGGTCTCACCTTACTTTTCCAAAATGCGGGAATGTATCTGGACGCCAAAGGGGTATGGGGAACAACCTTCCATATCAAATTAACGCTCGTTGCGGTCGCCATTATCGTTGACCAATTTTCTTTGTTTAAAATGCGAAAGTTGCACAAAGGAATCGAGGTTAAACGAGGCGCATTTATGACCGCCCACGCGATTTTGGGTAGTATTTTGATCGCCGTCATTCTCCTTGTGATGGCAAAACCCCTGGTCGGATGATTTTTCATGTTTTGCTACTTATAAATATGTGAAATCTGCTATTCTCACCACGTTTGGACCCCTTTAAGAGAATTACACAAAACGCATTGATTATGACCATTCATCTTCCAAAAGAAGGGGAATTATTGGCTGGCCGCTACCGTATTCTTTCCAAAATTGGTGAAGGTGGCTACGGGTCGGTATATAAGGCCCATCAGGAAGCAATGGGACGTTTGGTTGCACTAAAAGTTCTCAATCCAGAGATCGCTGAACGGCCCGGCGAAGTCGAGCGATTCCGACGAGAAGTTTTTCACGCGAGCGGTTTGAGTCATCAAAATACCATCACCCTCCATGATTTCGGCGAATCCAACGGCCTATTTTACATTGCCATGGAGTACTTGGAGGGAATGAATCTTCGAACGATGCTCGCGCAAAATAAGTCCATCCCTCCCGCCGAGGCTATCGAGATAACAGTCCAAATATTACGTAGTTTGAGAGAAGCCCATCGCCGTTCGATTATTCACCGGGACTTAAAACCGGATAATATTTTTCTGTGTAAGAAATTTCATGATGATATTTTCGTAAAAGTTTTGGATTTCGGGCTAAGCAAATACGCGCCCGGAACGGAAAATGTCGAAGCTTCGATTACGACCGAAGGGACGATTTTCGGAACGCCCCAATACATGGCGCCTGAACAGGCGTACGGAGAGGCCGTTTCATCGGCTACAGATATTTACGCCGTCGGTCTAATCTTTTACGAAATGCTGACGGGCGTTTGTGCTTTCGACGGAAAGAGCGCGAAATCCATTTTGTTGAAACAAGTATCGGCTCCCCTTCCGCCTTTACCCGAACATATTCGCGTCCCCTACGCACAAAAATTTCTAGACATTGCGACCGCAAAAAACGCTGAAGATAGATTTGTCGATGCAACAACAGCCCTCGATTGGGTCAAAGAACAGAACCGGGTTTCGGGTTCGGCGCAACGGCCCAAAATAAATATTTCAGAAAGTGCCATGATCGATTTTGGTCGCCCTGATCTTGCCCGACCTATTCCTAAACGAACAAGTGATGCCCACCAGACCCTGCGTTCTTTTGAAAGTAGGATAAAAAACCTTCCTTTGATTGGTCGTGAAAAGGAACTGGAAGAATTCAAAACCTGGTCCAACCTTGCCTTATCGGGTGGCGGCTTTGGTCTTTTGGTTGGTGACCTTGGTTTGGGTAAGTCTAAATTATTTGATGTCTTTGCAAACACTCTCACGAACCAAAACCTCCTCGTTTTTAAAGGCCGTTTTCGACAGGACTCCACTCCTTTGGAGACCTTTCGTGAAGCACTCATGGGTATCGCCGATACCGACATCGCGCCAACTCCAGGCGAGCAAACGCTTCCCGAAACCCTCTCCCTTGATCTCGTCCCTAAGCTATTAGAAATATTGAGTCCATCCTCAAATCCGACACCCAAGGATAAGCCTCGCGGTGATGTAAGTACGCTCAATAATTTCGTATTTATTGAGGAGGCCATCAAGGAAATTTGTTCGCACCAACCTGTCGCCATTTTGTTTGAAGATTTACATTATGCAGATCCACTTTCTTTAGATTTGATTCGCCATTGGCGCGAAATTTTGTCGGTTTCCCGTTATCCCATCCTGATGTTCTGTACGACTCGAGTTGGTAACCATGGTTACCAACCTCTAGAAAAAGGCGCCTTCTCCAAACAGATCGAACTTCAACCGATGAAGAAAAGCGACGCCTTCGATCTTATGGGTCGCCTTGTTCCGCTGAACAAAGCTTCGATGGAAAAAATTTATACCCAAAGTGGAGGTAGTCCTCTTTTCATTATCGAACTCCTTCGTTCGCTTTCTGAAGATGGCGGACTTAGTTATAAATCGGAGGAAGGGTTTTGGAATATTCCTTCTTCACAAATTGCGATTCCCGAAGAACTCGACGGACTCTTGGTCCGACGCGTCGAGCGGCTAATCGCAAATAAGAAGGGAGAAAACGGCGAGCTCATCCGTCGCTTTTTTCAGTACGCCATTTTACTAGGGGTTCAGTTTCGAACCCGCGACATGCGGTCGCTTTGTAAGGAGATGGAAGATCTAGAATTGTTTTCCGCATTTGACGATATCGTAAAAACGCTTACGCAATCTTATTTTTTAGTTAGTTGTGCAATTGATCATGAACCCGCCCTAGCTTTTCGCTACGAGGTACTTCGACAAGCATTGATGCATGCACAGGATTATAAGCTCCCGTCGGCGAAAGAGGCTCATGCAAGGATCGCCGAAAAAAAGAAAACCTATTTTCAGGACCACGCTGCGCAAGCATCCGAAATCTCCTCCCACTACGATCATGCAGGGTTAACCCCAGACGCGTTTCGGTGGCGAATGAAGAGCGCCCAAATTCATGAAAGTCACCAAGATTACCAATCTGCGCTTCGTGAATTTCGTCAAGCAGAAGGCATGTTAAACGAAGAACTCGATCCAAGTGGAGAAAAACTGCTAAAAATTCGTCTGGCGACGGGACTTTGTTATCAAAATTTTGGAGATTTTGGTTTGGCCGAATTCGCTCTAAGAAGTGCATATTTGGAATCTCAAAAAGTCGGAGATTTAGTGGGAAGCGCCCAAGCGGGAGAGCAATTGGCGCAGGTGAAAATCCTAACAAGTTGTTATATCGCGGCCGACGATATTTTTAGATCTGTTCAAAAACTTTACCAGGGTTTTAAAAATTTTTCTGGTGTCGCAAGATGCGAAATCGGACTTGCCGATATTTCGCTCTTTCGTGGAAATTACCGGGGCGCTCAAAAACGCTACAAAGTCACCCTCGAAGACGCCAAAAAGCGGAAAGATACGGAAACGATTCTAACCTGCTCCATTGGGTTAGGACGGTGCGCCTATGGCGCTGGGCGACTAAAGGAGGCCATAGAATTATTTAAAAAAGCGCGCACCAGAGCCGAGTCCCTTGGCAACCTTTCCCGAGTAGCCGATATTGATATCGAATTAGGCCAGTCCTTGATCCGCGTCGACGGAATTCTAAGGGCAGAAGAACAAATCCGATTGGCCTTGGACGTAAAACGTAAACTCGGTGACCGTCTCGGTGTTGCTCAAGCGCATTTGGTCATCGGAATGGCATTGCGACGATC
>JALSKP010000712.1 GCA_026988815.1 Myxococcales bacterium
TTCTCAGAAAAACACCAGCTGCCAAGTTGTTTCATATCAAATGACCTTTTCTTGCAAGATTTTTTCATTAAAGCTAGGCTCCTCTAAACCCTATCATCAGGACATCGTGTCTAAGTTCTTTCTCCTCATCTTGTTTTCCTGCTCTTGTAATCTCCTGTCCTTACACGATGCCGGTCCTGACCTTTCAAGAGACGATGTTGCAAAACAAGATGGCGATCCTTCCGATCGTTTCGACCTTTGTGAATGCAATCAGAGTTGTGAAGAACTGGGTTTTGCTGGAGGAACCCTTCTCTGTTCCCAAGGTTGCGAACCTGATACGAGCCAATGCTTCACCGAGACCTGTAACAACGGAAACCTGGAGCCTTTGGAAGAATGTGAAGGCTTTGATGTCAGAGAAAAAACCTGCATTAGTGAAGGATTCAAAGGAGGCGCAATTTCATGCACCTCAGCCTGCAAAATTGATCTCTCACAATGTGCAACCTGTGGAGATGGAAACCTTCAAGTCTCAGAAATTTGCGATATAGACATTCTCAACGCTGAGACCTGTTCAACCCAACTTAACATCGATGCCTTTGGTATTCTAAAATGCGAGGACGATTGCCAATCCTTTGCAACCTCGGACTGCCGCCCCGTGTTATCGAAACTTGACGCCGGTTTTGACCACACATGCGCCCTTCGATCGGATGGGCAAGTTTTGTGTTGGGGACGCAACGATAAACAGCAAAGCGACCCGCCAACAGAGGTTTTCGTTCAGGTCGCCCCAGGTTTTTCCCATAGTTGCGGGGTTAAAGAAGATGGTTCTATCCTTTGTTGGGGAGATAATGGGGCAGGTCAGGGCGAGCCTCAAAGCGGTCCCTTTGTAAGCGTTGGCGCTGGTAGAAACCACACTTGCGGACTACTCGCAGATCAAACAATCTCTTGTTGGGGTAATGATGATTTCGGAAAAGCGACCGCCCCACTTGGCCAATTCACCTATTTGAGTGTTGGGTGGAATCATGCTTGCGCCATCCGAACAGATAAAAGCTTAAAATGTTGGGGTGAAAACAATAACGAACAAACCCTTTCTCCACCTGGCCAATTCCTTTCGTTAAGCGCAGGTGTCGGCCATAGTTGTGGCGTTGATATAACGGGTTTGGGACGCTGTTGGGGAAAGAATGAAGAAGGACAGCTCAATGTCCTCGGAGGACCTTTCGTTGATATCCAGGCAGGTGGTCATCATTCGTGCGGTCTTCATGCCAATGGGTCTGTCGTATGTTGGGGAGGTGATGTAGCGGGAAGTATTACACCGCCTTCGACACCATTCGCATCGATTTCTCTTGGTTGGTCTTACTCATGTGGGCTAACGCCTACCGGAGAAGGCAAATGCTGGGGAAACAATATGCTTAAACAAACCGACGTTCCTTAAATATAGTTTTTTCTGCGCTTTTTTATGAAATTAAATTCGTCCAGAACCTCATAGAAACTAAATTTACTTACTATCTTGTACGACAGTGATTTTTTGATTGGCCGTAGAATGCGATTTTGTTTTTGTTCCATCCGCCCAAAGAACTTCATAAGAAAAGGTGTCCTGGGAGCCCAAACCAAAGTGCAAAAGAGGATGCTGGGATAGATAACCATCACCGCCTAAGAGCATTCTTTTCATCGTTTTCTTTTTCGTTTTAAGCGTTATCACTGCGCCGATACCTTGGGTGTTTTTTCCTTTACCAACCAGCTTGAAACTCACCCAATTCTTCTTCGATTTCGAGGTGTTTTTAAAGTACTTCAAAGGAGAGCGAAAGTTGTTCACGAGAATATCGATACGGCCATCACCGTCAAAATCCTGGGTAATGAGCGAACGGCTATTGCCTTTATATTGAACATTTCTGGAGGCCTTCTTTTCCATATCAGCGACAAAATAGGATCCATCCTCAGCGACGAATAATTGATTGGCTTGATCTGCGGCAGAGGAACCCTCAATCCAACCGTTCACCAAGTACATATCTTCATCACCATCATTGTCAGCATCGAAAAAATTCGCCGCCCAGGACCAACCATGTTCTTGAGGTTCAAAACGACTTTTCTCCTCCGAAACGAAATATTTTGGGTCATCTACCATATGACTTATGTAAAATCGGTTACCATTTAGGAATTGAAAAGATTCCTGTAATTCACGATTCAATTTAATTGTAGTCTTCACCGTAGGGAAAATCACTTTCACGAATTTTGAAAACATATCGATATTAGAAATGTAAAAATCAAAATACCCGTCATTATTGGCATCGGTAAAACTGATGTTCATTCCTCCTCCTCGATCCGCGGTCTGGGTTGATCGGGAGACATCGACATATTTTCCGTCTCGCCATTCGAGGAAAACATTGGGACCAAAATCATTTGCGATGTAGAGATCAAAATCTCCATCACGATCAAAATCCCACGCGCTAATTGCCAAGGCCCATCCTATATCATCGGCGCCAAGTTTTTCAGCAACATCAACATATTTCCCGTCTCGGTATTCAAAGAGTTGATTATGTGTCCCGTTTCGACCATCAATAGATGGTAAATTTTGTTTTCGGTCCTCCCCATTATTAAAAGAATCCGCGCCATAATAACCGACGTAAATATCTAAATCATTGTCGTTATCAAAATCGTAAGCGTGGACGACATGTGCACCGACGCCGGTTATAAAACCACTTTCTTTGCTCACGTCTACGAATTTTCCATCGCGCTGTTCCAACAAAAGAGAGGGTTTTAAGGAGCGCACGATGAAGAGGTCCAATTTAGAATCACCGTTCCAATCCACGAAAAGAACGCCCCTAGCATCTTCCACATCTTTTGGAATGCCCCATTCTTCGTTTGCTTTTCTAAATTTTCCGCTCCCGTCATTGATGTACAAAATATTCTTCGCAATCCCTGCAACAAAAACGTCAAGGTCGCCGTCTCCATCGACGTCGCCGGTCGCCATTCCGCTTCCCATTACCGTCTGAATCCCTTCAGAGATTTCGTCAGGAAAACCTATTTTTGGAAAACCGGAACGCTTGCTTTGGTCCAAAAAGGAAATTTTTGTGGTCGAAAGAACGGCACGTTTGCGTTTCTCCTCTTCATCGGACCAAACCATCACGGTATCCTCGATCGGACGAACTTGGGTATATCTCCCATCACGTATTTTTTTT
>JALSKP010000713.1 GCA_026988815.1 Myxococcales bacterium
AGCAGATTTAAAAAGATAATAACTAAACATCATCGACACATTTTCAGAAAGAATTTCGGCCGCAAAAGGATCGAGCGCAAAAGGTCGATCCATGAAAACCAACGCAAGAACCTGCCAGTGAATGGCTGAATCTCGAACTGCATTTTGCTGATGATCTAACATCAAGAATTCAAAAGGCTCAAGTTTGGTCGAAGAAACAATTCCAGGATTGGGTTCAAAACGTAGATCCACATCGCCGTTTGCATTAACGCGATGTGGGAAAACCTGCCTACAAATATTTTCCATGCGGATCGCGTCCACATAAAACTGTCGACGAATCTTAGCTGATGCAAAACGTCCATCCGCTAGATAATTATCGCTTCGCATTGGTAGATGGCCAGCCGAGGAAAACTTTGTAAAAGATCGCAGGGCATTAAACAATTCTTTGAAGGCATCCTGTTCCAACGGAAGCGGCGAGATGAGGTTAATGGCATCAAAGGTCGAGTCAGATTTAGGTTGAACTTTCGCACGTGGATCGTTGGCGTTAAAGTATTTAAGCGCGTCGATTTTATTTTTAATCAATTTTTCGCTTAGGGAAAATAGCAGTTTCGATTGCGGAGAAAAATCGCGACGTGGAATAGCTTTGGGAATCGTTTTTAATCTATATTTTTCGTTGAGTGTTTTGGCAGCCTTTACGATATTGATGGGTTCAATAAAGGGGGTTCGATATAATGTCGCCGAGGCCGCTGACGCATTCAGGAGCTCGATAGAATAATGAAGAACGAATTCTCCCAGAAGATCTAGAGCTTCTTCACTCATCGCTTTGGGAATAATATTTGCTGCGAGGCGGTCCATCAGGACCGCTAAAATCACTCGCCAATGATCAGATGTGGTTCGATAATCTCGGAGATTTTTTTGAAAAGTTGAATCGCCTTTTGTTTGAAAATCCCCAAGTATTTTTTCCAAATCCGAACCCGTAATTTCCTTCGCTTTGCTTTTCGGATCACTTGCCATATCCCAAATCGCGAGCACCATTTCTTTCTGAACTTCTACCTTCGTTAGGGTAGACATTTGGCTATATTCTTTGGTGGCAATAAACTGATCAAGTTGTCGAAAGGAGGTCCAACAGACCACATCTTTTTCGCTTTCAAGAGCGCCGATGCGTTTGATCAGTTGTTCTGCGAATTTACTAATATCTTCATTCGCATTATTTGAATGAGGGGGCGCCAAATGGAAAACAGGCGTCTGGATCTCTTTGGATTCGCATCCCATCGACGTTGTAATTAAGAAAAAGAAAAAGAAAAAACAGTGAATCGTCGTTTTCAAGTTGGGCTCATAAACAAGTGATATCGGGTACTAGAGGAGCATTTAGAAAAAGCTCCTTTGCTAAACATCCTCGACGCACGCGCTCGCTTTCAAGCGCTTCGCGATTTGCAGACGCGGACACGGCGTCAAAATAGTCTTCTAATTCTTGGGCAAATGCATCTATTGATTTCTGACCAGCGTACAGTTCGCCGACCTTTGTATTTTCCCCGACAAGCGGTGTGGCGAGGACTTCTTTGTTTTCGGGAAGCAAAGAAACCCATTCCCCTTCATCGTTTTTAAGCTTCATCAATTCGGCAAAGAAAATCGGCACAAGGTCACCTACCCTTTTGTGGGTTTCATCCAAGCGAAATTCTTTTTGGAGTCGGCTGGCATTGGACTCGTAAAGATTGCAACGAAATTCTGAAAATACGGGTCGCTGATAATCAAGGGCGCGTAAGGCGATAACATCTTCGGCTTTCAACGCGCCTCGACTCACCAGTCCAATCTCGACCTGCAAGGTCGATTCGCCACGTACGGGCATCACATTCATCGGAGCGATGGAATTTTCCACCGAAGATAAACGAAGGCGTCCGTCGTTAATCCAATCAAAAGGCCAGTCCTCGCCACGAATTTGAAGATATAAATATCGAAGTGCGTCGTCGATAATAATGGCTGTGCTGACCTCGCCGGAGCTGTGGTTTTCACTGGCATAATTTGCGGTCTCGTCACAAAAAAGGGGGTAGAGCAAATTTAACGCCTTGGTCACATCTGCGGGATCCCGTCGTGTTCGTAATCTTGCCGACACGACCCGGTCGATTGCTCGACGGGTGATAATTTCGAAATCAGCCGCAGCCCCCATTCGGGCTTCTTCGGTCATCTCTTTGTAAATCGTGCCTTCTTTTACGCTCGGATTGATCAATTCATCAAATTGATAAGAGCGAAAATCGGGTTCAGCATTCCAAAGGGTCCACGGATTGGTGAGTTCATTCATCACCGGCGTCCACGCAATTGGAGGGGCGCCTTTTCGGGTAGATTGGGTATGGCAAGAAAAACATTTTTCGGGCTGGAGCTCAACAGTCAACATTCCTACTTTACTTTCGCTCTCTTTGGCTTCGTATAAATTGTAACGTCGTTTACTTTTATCCCACGCAATCATTTTGAAATCGTGAGGATCAATATCGCTTAAATCGCCGTTATCGGACTGCGTTGATAGAGCAAATTCGCTTGCCTTGAGCGCATCGGAAGAACATCGTGTGATCATGTTTCTTGGAAAATTATCTTGGTTTGACATCAAGATGGTAAAGGTTTTTTCAGTGTCTTTTGCGCAGCCCATCTCTTCTCCAATCCCATCGAGAAAAGTAGAATAATCGCCCTCGATCAAACCCTCTTTGTCGGCATTCTTTTCAAGAAATGCCGCGATAGGATCGTTGAGAGTCTTAAGTTCATTCTTAAACGGCGAGTCCTCGATTGCATCGCATTTCGCACCGAAGCAGGGTTGCTCGAAGACATCGTCGGGATCTTGCGCGCAAGAAAAAACGAAGAGGCTCAGTAATATTATTGCGTAATGATCCACGGTTCTTCCGTACAAGTAGAGGCGTACTGGTTCTCGCCTGGATTACATTTTAGGGCATCAGCTGGAATGGGAACATGGACCACGACATTATCGCCGTATCGCGATTTACATAGCCCTTTTAGATCTTTGGCGTTGGAAAGTATATCGTTTCCGCTCAAATCGCATTCCACAATTGAACGGCTTTCGTCACCGAGCTCAACGTAATGGCAACCACTAGGAAGGGATGTAGGGTCAGCCCAACCCCCAAGCGGAAAACCTCGAAAGGCGTTTTCTTTGGTAGCCAAAGGGAGGAGCACATCGGCTGTTTCCGTGCCATCGCTCACACATCCGCATTCACTTAAACGCATCGCAACTGCACAAACTGAGGTATCGGATTTGCGCCAGGTGAACCCATCGGCTTGGTCGGTGAGAACGCAGGCTCTGAAATAATCGGAATGGTATGGGTCGCTCTTGTCGGAGGCTTTTCCTTTTTTATAATCATCGCTGAGCGATACATCAATGCAATCGCGCACCAAGGCGTGGGCGGCTCCATTACCGTTAAAAAACAATTTCATTTGAAAATGGTCTGCGTCGACGTCGATACCCTGGACTTTCGGGCATGTGTTTTCACAGGCAGGAATCGCTAAGTCGGCATCGTTGTGCCAGCTTGTAAAGACGCATGAGCCGAGTACATCGGAGTCATGATCTTCTAAATAATAAATTTGGTCTTCGGATAATTCCAACGCGAGGTCGGTCGTCCCTTCTCCCTCTTCAAGGTTCCGTCCTAAGGTTAAGGTTTCTCCAAATCTCCCTCCCTCTTCTGAGGGAGGAATGCGTAAAGCAGCGAAGTATTCACAGTATTCTTGACCGCGATCATCTTGATTATTCGTGTTTACGCCGGCGACGTCGGCACAGGACCAACGTAGATTATCACGGAGAAAAAGATCTCGATTTCCTTTAAGAATTTCCGCCTGGCGATCCCCGCATGTCTCTTCAATCGAGAAATTTGGGTCGTTATTGGGCGTATCACCCTTCCCGCCTTTATCAACCTTCGCATCAACCTCCGGTGTGGAGGTACATGAAAATGAGGACAAAAAAATGAGAAGGCAAAGGAGCGAGAACTTCATCTTTTTACTCTCCGCTTCTTTCTTCTTTAGAGCCGGAAACCACCCATGGTGTCTCCGAACAACTACTTGCGTACTGTCCTTCTCCGGGAGCGCACTCAAGCGCTGCTGCGGGGATTGGAACATGAACGACAACATCTTCGCCGTATTGTTGGCGACAGAATTCTTTTGGATCTTCAGGTCGTTTGAGTAAATCTCCAGCCGTTAAATCGCAGGCAACAATTGTTTGAGATGCCTTACCATTAACTTCTTTTCCGATGTCAACATATTCACATCCCGTTGGAAGTGCATCGGCCGCAGACCAGGTTCCCAGAGGGAATCCGCGATAGGTAATCCCACCATCTTTTTCCATCTGAGTATCGACGCTTGGAATGAGTGCAAATCCAACATCTACAGATGCATCACCACCGACCGTACAATCACATTCAGCCAATCGCATCGCTGCTGCGCAGATCTGAGAATCGGACGAACGCCAATGGGTTCCGTAGAGGTCCTTGGCTACACCACACCCACGAATGAAATCACGGTTGAGAATATCTTCGATATCACCGTCTTTTCCTTTCGTATAATCTCCCTTTTTAACCTTATTGAAACACTTTTGAACGAGATCCGATGCAGCACCGTTGGAGTTAAATCCAACATTCATTCGAAAGAGTTTCTCATCAATACTTTGACCCAAAATTTCGGGGCAAGAATTATCGGCGCCGCAAGGAAGAGGACCAGGGACGTCTCGATGCCAGCTGGTAAAGATACACTTTCCAACAACCGCGTCGCCTTCATCTTCGAGGAAGAATTTCTGGTCATCGTTAAGGTCAACGTCAAGTTGAGTCGATTGATGGCCGAGCACAACAGATTGCTCCTCGTACCCGTCGCCTGCTGCGTTAGGAATCTGGGTGATCACGAAATACTCGTTGTATTCTTGACCACGATCATCACCGAATTTGTCGGCTGTTACACCTTCCACGTCGGCGGTAGGCCAGCGAATGAAGTCTTTCAAAAAGCGTGGCTTTCCAACAGCTGTCGTATCGGCTTCGCGGTCTTTGCAAAGCTTTTCCCAATCGCCTTTGGGCGTGTCGCCCTTTCCTCCTTTATCGATAACTTCTTCGTCTGTTGTACCGTCATCATTTGTGCCACAAGATGTAGCCGTAAGAGCAGCCGACAGTACGACAAATCCTAAATATTTTTTCAAGTTATTCATTTTCATTCCTTTGTTTAAAGCAGGTCGCAAGTCGTTGGGTCTAATGTAAGAGGCGATGTTTCGTTCAAGTTATCTTGTGGAAGTTTGTTGATAAATTCAAAGACTTCCATGGAACGCGCGGCGTTACGATGAAAGGAAAGAATTCTCAAAACATCGGTCATTAACTCGGCTTGTGGACGCGCTTTACAAGCGTCAAAGAACGCGGTTAATACGTCTCGATCGACGTTTCCTGATTCTAACTTTTCTTTGAGTTCAATCGCAGCTTCGTTTCCTTCTACCTCACCCAGATTGGCGATAAATCCAGCAGTAACTTGTTCAGCCAAGGTCGCAGCAGGCGTCGCGGGTGCGGTTGTTCCATTATTTGAACCACCGTTATTCGAAGCTCCAGTTCCGTTATTTGATGCGGCGCCGTTATTGGTCGCACCGTTATTTGAACTAAGCCCCTGAAGAAGGTCAATGTTCGTCGGTGCGAACTCTAAAAGTCCACAACGGATATCTGAAAAGAGAGGCTGGGTGAAGTCGATAAGAAGAACATTCTTCATGAAGTTTTCATCAATGACGCCCGCACGTTTGAGTTCGTTAACATATTCTTTATCCGAAAATGAACGCTCAAGGAAAGCACCACGAAAAACGGTATCTTTGTTGTTCTCACCGCTAACGCCTTGAACGATTTGCTCAGAATCCAAAATCGCTTGCTCATAGACGTCTGAACCCATCGGAACGCTTGATCCTCTTAGAATCGGATCGACCCAAAAATCGCCAGGAATGCGACTTACTTTTGAGGTTTTGAAATCACTAAAGTTGTCGACATTGACTTCGGTTTTACAGAAAAGAGGACGAAGTAGCGTTTTGATATCGCCCGACAACCGCGCTTTTTCTAAGCGACGAGGTTGGTACTCTTCATTACCATCTTTAATGATGCTCTCAAGTGTAGATCCACTCGCCTTGCTACCAAGAAGGTCGGTGTGAGCGCTAACAATCTTACCAGCTCCA
>JALSKP010000714.1 GCA_026988815.1 Myxococcales bacterium
TGAATCAAGACGAAAATAACGCCCCTTCCCTTACTGTAAAAAAACGGGAAATTTTTGGGTGGGCGATGTATGACTTTGCGAACTCAAGTTATACGACCGTCGTTATTTCTCTGATGTACTCGACGTTTTTTGTGTCTTATATCGTCCCTGCCGATTCTCCACAAAAGGATACCTATTGGTCGATCGCGATAATCGCCTCCACCTTAATCGCCATCGTACTCTCGCCGCTCGTCGGCGCAATCTGTGACCTTAGTGGTAGTAAAAAACGCTACCTTTTTTATTCTACCTTCGTCTGTGCCCTTTCGACGACCTTATTGTTTTTTGTACAGCCCGGACAAATCTGGTTGGGCATTGTTCTCATTACGATTTCGAATGCGGCTTTTATGTTAGGCGAAGCGTTTTGCGCAAGTTTCCTGCCCGACATTGCGACGAAGAAAAACATGGGAATGATATCAGGCCTTGGTTGGGGTTTTGGATATTTAGGCGGCCTACTCGCTGTTGCGGCTCTGTCTTTTTTCGTTTCCGCAGATCCTTTGGTCAATCTTTCAGATTACGTTTCTCAAAACCAGATAGCGATGATTTTGGTCGGCGCTTTTTATTTTGTGGCAGCCATGCCGACCTTTCTTTTGTTGAGGGAAAGAAGCGTACCCCAAGCGGGGTATGAGAACGCAAAAATCGGCGAGTTATTGTCGGCAGGCGTTGGAGAAATGAAGGAGATATTTACGACCGCCAGGGAATTCCCAGTCCTCTTTCGTTTCTTTTTTGCCTTCATGGTTTACATGGCGGGATTAGAAGTCGTCATTAAATTCATAGGAATCTATGCGTCATCGGAACTCGGTTTTGCGATCGGGGATTTGATATGGATGTTTATCGTTATTCAAATTAGTGCAGCCTTGGGCGCAATCGTCTTTGGTGTTTTGGAAAACAAACTAGGCGCGAAAAAAACGGTACTCCTTACCATCTTTTGGTGGATTGGCGGTATCCTGGCCATCTTTTTCTTAGGCGCTATTTCGAGTCTTTTAGGGATCTCAAAAAACTCAACCTTCTTGGGTATTAGCGTTATCGCGGGGTCGGGTATCGGATCGATTCAAAGCTCCAGTCGAGCGGTGGTCGGCCTTCTCTCGCCGTCTGATCGTTCTGCGCAAATGTTTGGATTCTGGGGCATGTTCATGCGTGTCTCGATTATTTTAGGTATGTCTTTTGGTTTTGTATCGGATGCGATTGGTTCAAGAAGGTATGCACTTTTACTAGTTATTGCCTTCTTTGTTGTGGGAGGTTTAATGCTGAGCGTGGTTCCGATTGATGAGTCGATCGAAGACAACAAGGATTAATTTCAACTGTATTATTGGCTGCAAGATATTGTTGCAGTTGGAACGTCGACTTAGTGTGATCATTTTCGGCGGGTTGAATGAAAGAGGTTTCCTCTTTGGAATGAAGAGAAGTCCCCTACCTCTGGTGTTTTCGGCCGGATGATTGCAAAGATGATTATTTAATTGTAAAAGGGATTTCTTATCTACGTAGACACGATTTACCGTTGGCGAAAAAGAGATGAGCCGCAAAGATGACCCCCAACCCTCTCCTAGAGGGAACGGGAGACAAAAAGACAGCCTAATTTCCACCAACATGATCGTGTTCAGACCCCCGATGCGCCAAGAACGCATCGTAGGACCCAAGAAAATCGTAAACACCGTCTTCTGAAATTTCGATAATTCTGGTCGCCAAACGATTTACAAACCAACGGTCGTGAGAGACGAAAATAATCGCGTTCTCATACTTCGATAGTCCATCAGCCAGCGAATGAATACTTTCCAAATCAAGGTGATTTGTCGGCTCATCGAGAATCAATGTCGTTGGCTCCTCAGCCGATATTTTTGAAAAGGCCAAGCGTGCAACTTCGCCACCCGATAATGCAGAAATACGTTTTTCCACCTCATCATTGCGAAACAAAACCTCCGCCAATTTTTTGCGAATAAATCCATTGCTCCGGGTCGGGAAAAGATCCCACAACCAGTCCATAAGCTGGGTCTCGGGGAAGGAGCGAACCTCCGTTTGATCCTGAGAATAATAACCTGGCACCACAGCGTGCCCCCACTCGGTCGTTCCGGAGTCCGGTTCCAATTCGCCAACCGCGATCTTCAACATTGTTGATTTTCCAATTCCATTGGGCCCGATAATCGCTATTTTTTCACCTTTATGAACTTTGAAAGAAACGTCATTCAACACCTGCTTTTCGTCAAAGCTCTTACAAATCTTATCGACTGTTAGAACGATCTTGCCCGTATCGCGAGCCGCCTTAAATTTAAATAGCGGCCAGCGACGAGAGCTCTTAGCCATAACGGCGATCTCCATTTTTTCCACTTGTTTAACTTTACTTTGCGCTTGTTTAGCTTTGCTTGCTTTAGCTTTAAACCTTTCGATAAACTTCTTAGCGTCGGCAATGATAACCTCTTGCTTGGCTATTTCATGTTCTTTACGTTCCCGATTCTCGACCTTCTTTTTTTCAAAAAAATCATAATTGCCAGAATACATCGTTAGCAGTTCATAATCGACATCGATGATATGGGTACATGTGGAATTCAAAAAATGATGATCATGGGAAACCGTAACCACACATCCTGGAAAGGTAAGTAAGAAGGTTTCCAACCAAGCGATCGAAACAATATCGAGATGATTCGTAGGCTCATCGAGAAGTAGTACATCGGGTTGGGAGGCCAACACTTGGGCCAATAAAACCCGTAACTTAAAACCACCCGATAGAACCGACAAGGGTTCATTATGAACCGCTGCGGGAATCTTTAAACCTTCCAAAATATCTGCCGCCATTGCTTCCAAAGAATATCCATCGTTGGCAACAACAATATCTTCGAGCTCACCGAACCTCTCCATATCAAAGGCTTCCGGGTCCGCGGCTGCCGCGGCGAGTATAACCTCTTTCTCGGCCATCGCTTTCCAGAGAACTGCGTTTCCCATCATGACGACATGAATAATCGGGACTTCATCAAGATGAAAATGATCTTGTTCGAGAACACCTAGACGGCTGTTTTTAACAAAGGTAATCGAACCTGTTGTCGCTTCATCTTCACCAGAAAGCACTTTTAAAAAGGTGGATTTACCTGAGCCATTGGCACCCACGATGCCGTAGCGTGAACCAGCGTTCATGTTAAACGTCGCGTCCGAAAAAAGGACGCGAGCGCCAAAACCTACCGATAAATTCTGTATTGCAATCAAAATACTTCTCCAATGACTCTCTTGTGAGGGCACTTATGGGGAAGAGCCTTTCGCGTCAATGTTGATTAGCAATAAGAAAGACCGCTTTGACGGGCCAAAATAGCTGGCCTAAAATCGGTAGGTCAGTCCTAACTCGCCCGAGACGGGAAAGTTGATCGGTGAGTTCGTGAAAGGAAGAAGATAGAAACTCGCATTCGCGCCCGCGATCACTGAAATCGATTCGCTGGCTTTTGCAGAAATTCTCGGCCGTAGATTCACGCCCAGGAAAGCGCCGAAATTTTCCTTAGAAACGGTGTTCTTACAATCGCCAGAACGTGATCGAATATCGACAGGAATACACACCTTAACTTCGGGAAGAAAGGCGCCCTCAATGAAGGTGGCGATGGAAATTTTAACCACACCAAAGCGAATCCCAATATCGTTTCCTGCAAAAATCCGTAAGGTTTGAAAGTTGTCAGAAATTACCCCGTTTCGATCGCGAATGGAGTTTAATATTTCAAATGCACCCTGTAAGGCGAACTCTTCAGTGAAAGCGTAGGAGAGTCCGATGAGACCTCCGGCATTTCCGAAGGGTTCCAGATCTTCGGGTCCGGGAAAGGTTAAATAAGAGGTGTAGGCAAAACTCAATTGAAGGGACCAAGGACTTTTCCCCGTTGATTTTTTAGGGATGCTGACCCTCTTGCTCGGTTCCTCTAGGCAAGTGATAAAACGACTCATGAGCCGACTGGCGGCCTCGCTTAACGTCCTATCCTGGACATCACTCAGGTCGACACTAAAGCGTTTTTTAAACCTTGCCTCACCTTGTTCATACACATCGAGTATCATTTTGAAAGAACCACTTTTGTTCAGAAGAAGCGTGTAACTTGCCGTGTATGTGCTTCGGGAAAAGAGGCTCGCTTTTTGTACGAGCATGGTCTCTGGAGAACCGCGTCGAATATCGTTTTCAAGTTCCTTGCGTGCACTATTGTAAAAAGAAACGGCGTTATCGGGATAAAGACCCTTCTTCAATTGAATGCTGGTATCGGTGAGGATCATTTCTTTGAAGAGAGACAGGATGCGTCCCACATCTGTACTTTCGTCCTGGCGCGTTAAGGCCAAATAAAGAAGCGCATTGGAAACCTCATCGGGTGCAATGAAAGCGTGACCAAGTTCACGGAATTGTTCTAGACCCCGCTCGAGATTTCTAACCGAACCAGCACTGTCCATTTTCTGGAAAAGATCGATCCCTAAGGTAATGAATCCTTTGGCGAGGTCCAATCGATCTTCATATGAAGGTTTACTTTTTAAGTCTTTTTTGAACTGACTAAGGGGAAGAAGTTCAAGAATATTCCTTGTGTTATTTCTGACATAGGTTTCAGCAGATTTTTGAATGAGGGTTTGCTGGTGTTTACTGAAGGCGTGATTGTAGCCTCCGGGTAAGATCAACAGGGACTCTCTGAGTTCAATTATCGTGTTCGGAGATTGGCCCGAATTTTGTGCATAAAGGGCGGACGTGGCGACATTAAGGAGGGTGAAAAGTCCAGCCAACAATGCAGAGAAAAGTTTGAATGTGCGAATTATCGATTCAAGATTCAAAACGTTGTACATCTCGCTTTTTTCATGTTTAGTGTGATCATTTTCTGAGGCATTCGAGAGTAGATTGTAGGGTGCGACCCGCTGTGGTCGCCCGAAGGTGCTTTATTTATAGGCGATCCATGGATAACCACAGAGGGTTAGCTCTACAAAGAAAGAAAATACCTCCGTTTCGGATCACACTATTTCATGTTAAAAGCAAGCGAAAATAGCTTTTTTCTAACGGAGAATTATGCCGGGCATCGGAATCATTGCAAACCCTCACTCGCGGCGAAACCAGCGAAACCCAAATCGTATGCGTCGTTTGGCCTACGTTATTGGGACGCAGGACCGTTATGAGATGACCCAAAGTGTGGAGGCCATCAGTGATGTGGCCAAACGTTTCAAAGACCAAGATATCGATATACTCGCCCTCAATGGCGGGGACGGTACCAATCACGTGACCCTTTCTGCATTTGTTGAAGTTTATGGCAAGACGCCGCTTCCCCGTATTACATTTTTACGAGGTGGAACGATGAATACGGTTGCCAACGGCGTTGGAATTCAAGGCTCGCCGTCCCGTCTTTTGGCGAATTTGGTCGACAAGTATTACACGCAAACGCCTTTTGAGTCGACCCATCGAAATCTTTTGGAGATCGAAGATGAAAGTAAAAAGCGTTACGGTTTTATTTTCGGAAATGGCATCGTATCCAATTTTTTGGAGAGCTATTATGAGGCCGAGGATCCCACACCTTTGAGTGCGGCAATTCTTTTGGGTCGTACGATTTCCTCAATTCCTTTCGGGGGAAAAAGTGCGCGAGCGATCGTGAAACCTTTTCGAGCCGAACTTGAAGTGGACGGTGAAATTTGGCCTATGCAAAATTACACCTCTATTTTGGCGTCCACGATTAACCAAATCGGACTCGGCTTTCGACCTTTTGTGAGGTGCGAAGATGGCCCCGATACTTTTCATGTTTTAGGGATGACCGCAGGCCCGATGGGCGTTCTTAAGTCTCTTCCGCGCATGCGTTTGGGTCTGGCGGTGAAGGAAGATATTATGAAAAGTCGTGCGCCAAAGAAAGCTATTTTACGATCGCCCGACGCGATTGCCTATACCATTGACGGAGATATGCATCGCGCCCAAAGCGAGATTATATTGTCGGCCGGTCCCAGAATCGAGATTATTTTAAAATGAGCGACTTCTTTAATACCGCAACCTATGTTGCTTTACGCGCCAAAGAAACGCCCTCTCAAGTCGCCGTTATTATGCCTGAAAAACATAATGGAATTGGTAAACGTACTTACAGTCATATGACGTTTTCGCAGCTTGATACGATGTGCGATTCCTACGCCGCGCAATTTATGGCCCAGGGCATTCGGCCAGGCATGCGTGTTCTATCGATGGTGCGCCAAGGTCTGGAGTTGGTAGGAATTACTTTCGCCTTGTTTAAGATCGGCGCCATACCTGTCCTTATCGATCCAGGTATGGGTATTAAAAGTTTTACCAATTGTGTGGCCCATTGCGAGCCCGATGCGATGGTCGGCATTCCGGTCGCGCATCTGGTCCGAGTTGTCTTTCGGGGCAAATTTAAATCGATAAAAAAGAATTTCATTACCGAGCCCAAGTGGTGGAGTTCGGCCAAAGCAATCCATGCCGACTTTGCGCCTATAGAAGAAGAGTTGTGTCCGATATTGGAGACCAAGGGGGGCGATTTAGCCGCTATTTTATTTACCTCTGGCTCGACCGGCCCACCCAAGGGCGTCCATTATACCCACAATATTTTCCGAGGTCAGACAGAGGCGATTCAGAGCATGTACAATATAAAAGCCGGCGAAATTGCGGTGCCAGGCTTTCCTCTTTTTGCGATTTTTTCCGTGGCGATGGGAATGACATGTGCGATTCCGGACATGGATCCCAAAGCTCCTGCGAAAGTAGATCCGAAAAATATCGTTGAAATTATTCGCGATTTCGGAGCGGATATGGCCTTTGGTAGTCCGACGATTTTTAGTAAAGTCGTAGACTATTGCTTGGCCGAGGAGATCACGCTACCGAGTCTAAGCCGTATTCTTACTTTCGGCGCTGCAATTCATCCCACCTTGATGCAAAAATATGAAATCGTAATGCCAAATGGGGTGGTTCATACGCCCTATGGGGCAACTGAATCTCTACCCGTTGCCTCTATTGATTCAAAAAAGGTATTGTCTGAAACGGCGGCCGCGAGCGAATCGGGCGCCGGGATTTGCGTGGGCAAACCGGTCCACACCACCGAGGTCAAGATCATCGAAATCAGCGACGATGCGATTGCCTCGATGTCGGATACGAAAATTATGGGCGTTGGAGAAATCGGTGAAATTTGCGCCAGCGGTCCGACGGTGACGCCAGCCTACGATAAACATCCTGAGCACAATAGGATGTCAAAAATCAAAGACACGAATCAGAAAAGCGGGTTTTGGCACCGCATGGGAGACGTCGGTTATTTGGACGAAGAGGGGCAATTGTGGTTCTGTGGACGCAAGGGCCATCGCGTCATTGGATCCCAGGAAACCTTTTTTACCGTTCCAGCGGAGGCGATTTTTAATGCCCATGATAATGTCAAACGCTCGGCATTGATTGGGTTGGGACAAGTGGGTTCTCAGCGTCCCGCGATCGTCATCGAGCCTAAAGAAGGTTGCGACTTGGATCGTTTAAAATCCGATTTATTGGAAATGGCAAAGAAGAACGCAAAAACCAGCGAGATTGAAGAGGTCTTTTTTCACGACGATTTTCCGGTAGATAAGCGTCATAACGCCAAAATTCATCGCGAAGAATTGGCGGCCTATTTTTCCAAATAGGAATGAAAAGCCTCGAATTTCTGAGATCCAACCGAGAAGGACCTTTAAAAATTCGAAAACCCAACCCTCCACTGAAAGTGTGTTTTTTGACGAAGGCTGTTATTCTTAGCTATATCGTGGTGATTTGGTCTTGCGGACACGCGTTGACCGACAACTAAAAAGACGGAACGTTTTATGCTTATTGAACATGCATTCTTGCGCCGATTGGGCGCCTCCGTGGAGTGTTCTATGAAATACCTCTTTCTACTTTTGATTGCATTTTCTTCCGCGTGCGGATGGGGTGAGATTCGTCCGAAGGGAGACGCCGACATGGGCTCCGACCTTCCCGATGTGGGGCTCGATACGCCTTATCTTCTCAAGCTCTCATCGAAATCTGATTTTGATATTTTGGCTGAAGAAAACGCCGTAAAATATTTAGCAAATTTAGCGGGCGATAAAGAAGACCGAGAGGGTCCTCTACAAGAAGATATTTATTGGATTAGTTCTTCACTCTACCCTTGGCATTATCAATTTTTGGCTTCTTTTGAGGAGTATTCTGATGTTGATCTCCGGATTTATTCGCGTTGGGTTTTGTATGAGGGTTTACGAAAATTTTATGGGGGCGTTCTTCAGCATTGGCCTAAGGTCAAACATCCAAAAACAGGTGTGGAAGGCGTTTATACCTTCACGATTTATACGGCTGCCGGTCACATGAAAATCGAGGACATCGAAGTCGTCTACGATAGCATTCGATCCTCCGTCGATTTTGCGAGCGATAAAATCGTTTATACGACCGAGTATACCCACCAAAAAGCGTGGCTAAATATGTACAGCGCCAAGCTCGATGAACGTGGTATTCCCTATCTCTTTCCAAACGAATTGCTAGGCGATAAACCCATTGTTTATAGCGCCGGCGAGGGCTATGGCACCTTGAAAATCAACCCCCTCGGCGAACCCTTGGAGGACTATAGTCCGCTCGATATCGTGATTACAGAGTCGGCACCCAATGATATTTCGATCGTTCAGGCATTGATTACCCAAGATCCGCAGAACGAGCTCTCACACACCAATCTGCGACTCCGAGAAAAACGTGTTCCCAACGTCGCTTTGGCCTCGATTTACGAGTATGAGAACCTAGATACTTTTGAAAATAAACTCGTTCATGTTGTCGCAAACCAGGATGAGTTTTTGATCGAAGAGGCGACCTTAGCTGATGCGCAGGCCTTTTGGGATAGCCGGAAAATTGACGTGCCTGAAGTGAAAAGTGATCTCTCAATCATTGACTTCATGGGATACGGGGCGATGAAAAATGAAGACGCGATTGCCTACGGCGCAAAAGCTGCCAACCTCGGAGAATTGTATTCGATTTTACCATCTAAAAATGCAAACCCAGGTTTTGGAATTCCTTTTTCAGCGTATATTGAGCACATTGATGCTAATGATTTCGCGCTTCAGATTAGCGAAATGTTAAGCGACGAAAAAATGAAAAGTGATGCGGCTTATAAGCGCGAAACCTTGCGCAAGCTGCGCCGGAAAATAAAAAGAGGCGATATTTCAGAGGCGTTTTTGCGTAAAGTAGAAGCGCAAATCGTTGTAATCCAAAGAAGGGAAGTCCTCAAGATATTACGAGCGGTGACTTCAGGGATTATGCGCCCAGCTTTGATCCCAAAGGTAGGTTTATTTACTTTATTT
>JALSKP010000715.1 GCA_026988815.1 Myxococcales bacterium
CGAAAAGATGGTCGCCGATTTCCAAAGTGGGAATCATACTCCCTGTTGGAATCTTAAAAGCTTCGAAAACGAAACCTCTTAAGAAAAGGGCGAGTACCACCGCAATACCAATGCTTTCCGCGTATTCTCGCCAGGCGCTTTTTTCATATTGTACGACATGCTCGGTGAGCAGTTTTTCAATCTTTTGTTTTAGAACTTCACTTTCTTCAGAATCCCCGCCTCGGACCGCTTGACGCAGATCATTGAGTTTCTGATTAATGTTGGACCGAATCTCTTCGGGAAATCCTTTCGTCCTTTTCACACGAGAACGTACATCTTTGGCCCATTTTTCGGTCTTCATGAGCTTTCTTATTTCTTTTGAATTCGACAAATTCTACTTCCCTTTTCTTACTCTTCTTTAGAGACAGAGCAGTATAACGCCAATCAGATGGAATTCATAGCGAACGAAATGCCATCAGATATAGAACGTCTTTTAACCGAATTTTCATCCGAATAAAATAGAATTTATGAGGTTATTTTAAATCCACGAGTCTACCTTTCGCTTTCAGGGTATTTTGAGCTAGAGTCCTTAGATGGAACAAGCTGATATATTTTACACGGTCGCCAAGTGCGACGACATCGAAAGCGGCGAGGGAAAAATAGTGTTCGCGGGCACAACCCGGGTCGCGCTTTTTAATTATAATGGGGAAATTTTTTGTATTCAAAACAACTGCCCTCATGCTGGTGGTCACCTCGGTTTGGGGGCCGTTAAAGGATGCATCGTCAAGTGTCCTCGCCATGATTGGGGCTTTGATTTTACTACGGGGAAATGTAAAACCGACCCGCGATACAGCGCCAAACAATATGAAGTGAAGATCGAAGATGGCAACATTTTGGTCGGTCTACCCGCCCCCGAACAAAACAATGGTCCAGAGTTTCTTTAAAGCGCTATTTTGAAAAATACTCTTTTAACGCTTGACTCGTCGGCCCCTCGAAGGTCTGCGATACCCAAGTTGGTGTTCCTTCGGCGATAACTTTTCCACCATGGGGTCCGCCTCCCGGTCCGAGATCGATGAGGTAATCACAACGCGCGATGAGTTCGATGTTATGCTCGATGATGATGATCGAATGACCAAAGGCAACCAGTTGCCGCAAGGCGTGGTATAAAACGTCCACATCTTTGGAATGAAGGCCAATCGTTGGTTCGTCAAATATGAAAAGCGCCTTTTCCTGTTCGTTCCCTTTCTGGCCCGCCAACAAATAAGTGGCAAGTTTTAAACGTTGGGCCTCACCACCGGATAGTGTTGAGGTCGTTTGCCCCATACGCAAATACCCAAGCCCAACATCAAGTAAAGGTTTGAGTTTGCGTTGGATGCGTTGATTATTTCTAAAGAATTCCGATGCCTGTTCGATCGTCATTTCAAACACATCCATGATTGAACGCTGCCGGTATTTTACATCGAGCACTTTATGAAGGAAACGTTTTCCTTGGCAGATTTCGCATTTCACATTTACATCCGCTAGAAAATGCATCTCCAATGTGATGTATCCCAAACCGGAACATTCTTCGCATCGCCCTCCGGGGCTGTTGAAACTAAAGTCGCCCGCCGTCAACCCTCCCACTTTTGCTTGGGGTGTCTCGGAAAAAAGCTTACGAATATCGTCGTACACTTTGGTGTAGGATATGGGGTTTGAGCGCGAGCTTCTGCCCAACGAGGATTGGTCCATTAAAATGAGTTCTGAAAATACTTCCAACCCCGAAATTGACGAAACGCGTCCTGCATTCACGCCTGAATACCCGCTTTGTTTTCTCCAATTTAGAAAAAGAACATCCTTCATCAGGGTTGATTTCCCAGATCCGCTTACGCCGGTTATCGCAACCATGCGTTGCATCGGAATATCTACGGAAATATTATCGAGGTTATTTTCGCTCGCTCCCTCGATGGCAATCAGACCGATGGGTTCATCTTCGATGGGATGAACCTCAACCGCTGCAGCGCGTAACGCA
The DNA here is from genome assembly GCA_026988815.1 of Myxococcales bacterium. Taxonomy (GTDB): domain Bacteria; phylum Myxococcota_A; class Bradymonadia; order Bradymonadales; family Bradymonadaceae; genus CALJNB01. The sequence goes on from JALSKP010000715.1 coordinate 1,988, forward strand.
ACAGCTGTCAAAGTACTCGATTTCTTAAAATCCGAAATTTTACCTTCAAAAACGACTTCCCCTCCACCTTCGCCGCCCAGCGGTCCCATCTCGATAACGTAATCCGCACCGACGATAATTTCAGGATCGTGCTCGACGACGACCACCGTGTTTCCTGAATCGCGAAGCTCTTTAAGGATTTCTAGAAGCCGATTAGAATCCACGGCATGAAGACCTGCGGTAGGTTCGTCAAGAACGTAAAGAGTGTCCGTTAATGCTCGACCGATACTTGTCGTTAACTGAATGCGCTGCATTTCTCCGCCAGAAAGCGAGCGAGATGTGCGGTCAAGGGTGAGATATCCAAGACCGATTTCATCGAGGTAATTGATTCGACTTTGAATCTCTTCAAGAACAATCCTTACACTTCGTTGTGCATTTTCGGGCAGATCGACCTCACTGAACCAAGATCTCAGCTCCTCGATTCGCATACGCCATAGCTCACCGATCGTGCAGCCTGCCACACGGACATTTAACGCGTCAGGATGGACGCGGCTTCCACCGCATGCGTCACAATCTGCGTATCCTCGATATTTGGCAATTCGAATTTTGGAAGCCGCTTTGTCGTCTTTCTTCAGACGAGAAAAGTAACCTTTTATACCATCATAGGAATCGTCGCCGTGGTAAATAAAGTGTCTATCTTCATTTGGTAAACTTCTATACGAAATATCGGTGGCGATGTTTTTTTTCTTACATGCAGCAATGAGTTTCTTTTGTTCACTCCGCCCTTCCTTTCCGCGAAAAATTTCTATGGCGCCGTCGAGGATACTATAGCTTGGATTGGGGATAACTTTCTTCATATCCACGCCGATCATTCGGCCAAAACCAGCACAATGGGGACAGGCACCAAGAGAGCTGTTGAAAGAAAAGAGGGAGGGCTGAGGTTCAATATTTTCCGTATCGCAATGATTACAACGAAAAGCGCGGTCGAAAATAACGTCTTTTCCGGTTTCCCCTTTGGGAATAAGTTCAATACGCCCGCTTCCCAATCTAAAGGCGCTTTCGATCGCCTCTCCAATCCTCTTATGCTCTTTTTTCTTGATAATAATACGGTCCACGACAACGCGAATCGGCGATATATCGAGAATTTCATCAAGCTGGGTGTCTTCGATATCGACAATATCACCATCGATAAGGAAGCGTCGAAAGCCCTCCTGAACCAACTGTCGAAGTAGAGAATGGCGTTGTTCTTTGTCTTCACTTTGCAGAGTCGTTGTGACAACAAATTTACGATTGAGGTGGTCTTCTAAAAGCGCTTGAGCGGTTGATGAGGGTGTGTCTCGAGAAATCCTTTCTCCACAGGTTTTACAGGTTGTCGTTCCAGCGTGCGTAAAAAGGAGATGTAAATGGTCGTCAATTTCCGATACCGTGCCCACTGTTGAGCGTGCATTCGTTGATTCAACGCTCTGCCTTAACGCGATTGCGGGTTGGATATTCTCGACGTAATCGATGGGTGGACGCTCCATCCTATCCAAGAATTGCCTGGCGTAGGTGGAGAGCGATTCGGTGTAACGACGTTGCCCCTCCGCATACAATGTGTCGAAGGCAAGGCTTGATTTCCCCGAGCCCGAAACACCTGAAACGACGGTTAAAAAACCGATAGGAATCTCACATTTAATGTTGCGCAGGTTATGGGTTCGTACCCCGCGAAGTTTTATGAATTCCTTCATTCTATTTGTCATTCTTCACGATCGAAAGTGAGAATGATTTTACCAAGGCTTTCATCTGACGTTGCCAGGAACGATCTTTTACCTCTCCGAGAATGTTAAATCCTTCCTGTATAACGAGCGAGGCATGGGACCATAACCCGAGAATAAAATCGTTTTGAGCGATGTAAATAAGGATCGCAGCTTGGTCATCAAAAGAGATGCCCTCGTCCAAAGCTTCGGCTACTTGGTAGCCGTAATTCATGGCAAGAATTGGTGTGAGGCCCCGAACTTTAGCCAACATTCTGAGCCGAACCATGGCAGAATGGGTTTCGTCTTTTTCGTAAAACGCGTTACGAATATCTTTCTCTTCAAAAAAGCCGATCGCATCCGATGGGCGACCCGATTCGATTAAGAAATTTGCGTATTTTTCGGCAGCCCAACGTAGGGCTTCCAAATCATTTTTTTCCTTGGCACGTGTGAGACCGACTTTCATTTTTTCTTCTCTGAACGCATTGTTTTTTCGCTTTTTTGCAATCCCCTCAATCAATCGAATGCGCTGTTTTTGTCGGACGCTCAAGCGTTTATCAAAGGCCTTGGAGAGCATGCTGACCTGATGGGCTTTCTTTTCCATCTCGGCGTCTGAAAGTAAAGAAAGCAACATTTTCGCTTCGAAATTTTCTGGGAAAACGCCAAAGGTAGAACATCGCTTTAACGCTGCTTGGGCGCCTTTAAACTTTCCGATAAGCACGCTTGCTCTTCCCCACCAACACGAACTTTCGACAGTTGAATTTTGCGTGAGTCCCGAGTCTAGGAGCGTCTTCAACGCCTCATCGGGTCGACCTCTAAGAATTCGAATTTCGGCCAAGGCAATCGCTGAGTCGGCTAGGAGTTGCGGTTCGTTTTCTCTAATGTCGTCTTGCAATTTCTCTAACGCGTTAACGACCTTTCTCGCCTCGTTTTCTGTCCGTGCACTTACGCCAAGGCCACGGTTGGCTTTAATGAAAACCTTCAACGCCAGGTGTCCTTTTTGTCCCATTAACATGGAGGCTGCATTTGCGTACGATTTGTAGGCTTCCGCATCTCTTCCCTCCAGATACTGGATATTTCCGTGCAATACTGAAACCCACGCGGAATAAGAATAACCCTCGGTTGCTTTTGCAAAACTTTGCCCAGTCGAAACACGCGTTGCATCGGCAAGGAGCGATTTGGCGTCTTCGCTTTGTCCTCTCGAGAGCGCAAATTCGATCGCCAATACATAGATGGCAATCTGCTCTTCGGCTTTTGCAGCTTTGATTTTTTCCTTTGCGAGGAGATTTGATTTTACACCTTGAGAGGATTTCCCCGTTCTATAAAGTAAATCTCCTTCGTAAAAGGCGAGCGTGGATAGTAAACCTGCAGACTTCTCTCCTGCGTCTGTAAAGATGGGTTCCGCGAGTCGAAGAGCAATGAATGCCTGATCCCAATCCTTGGATTGGTGACGTAAACGCAGATGTTCCATTGCAAATGTTATCGCGTCGGCCTTCCGCGATTGTTCGCTAGCCAGTTCCAGTCCCGACTTCGATAACTCTGCGGCCAATTCAAGTTGATTGTATTTGAGGACATCGCGAACAAGATTTCGAATCAAACCTGCGACTTTGTTTGGCGCCACACTTTTCCTTAAAATTTCGATAGCCGCGTTTTCTAAAGGCCGAAAATCCTTCTGGTCGGCGTTCGCAATTGCGGCCTGGAAAAGTATAATTTGTGAAGCTTTAAAGGGACTTGTCTGACGTAAGGATTCGTTTAAGGACGCGTTTAATTTCCCCTCAATTTCTTTTGCTGCTGTCTTATCGCCACTGGCTAGCTTGGCGTAACCGGCCCGAATCAAGGGGTCCAAAGAGGCGATTTTTTTCCGCGCCAAGGTCGCTTTTACCTTACACTTTTGGCCCACTGCATCCATTGCAAAAACCGAGGCACTCTGTTTTACCTCGCCTAATATTTCTGGTTCGCAGAGGGTGGCCATTGCGTCTTGGGCGCGTTCAATTGCAGCTCGTTCGGTCATTTGTTGCATACCGATGGCGAGGGTGACAATGAGTTGAGAGCGCTGTTTTGAGTAAGGGTCAAGGATTGCTAAAGAAGCTGCGGCGTCGGCTGCGCCGATCTCATCTCCGTGCTTTAAAGCACGTTCAATACTTTGACGTAGATCTTCTTTCTTTTTTTCGATTCTGGCGACGACCACATCAACGCGGTTTAATCCTGCGGGATTATTTAGGGCCACAAAACGCTCGCGGGCATATCCAACCATTTCAAAAGCTTTGTCTTCGTCCCCTGCGTCGGCGTACATGTCCGCAATAATGAGCTCCACCAAGGCTGTGTGAAATTCTGAATGACCGTGGTAGAATCGACTTCTAGAAAGAAGCATCCACTTTAGGCCAGCGATGTTATCTTTCGGAAAAACCAATTGTCCTAATCGAGACTCTTGTTCGGCGGCACGCATTTCATCTCCCGCGTTTTCGAAAAGCTTTGCGGATTTTTCCAACGACGAGATAGCCTCGCTTTCTCCCCCTTCTAAAACCTGGATTCTTGCGAGTAAATCATACGAGAGCGCCAAGCCGGAGACCCCGTCAGGGCCCCAATTTTCAAAACGGTCAATGGCTTGGTTCACAAAATATTTCGCCCGTCCCGCCTCTCCACTGAGAATATGCATTTTCGCGATGGAAAGTGCATCGTCGGCATTGAGTCCCTGCTGTTCGCGAAGAATAACAAAGCGCCCCCAATCGACATATCCGCCCAGAGCGGCGAGTTCAACGGTTCTCAATTGTGCGCCATAATTTCCCCCCGTGGTATTGAAGTCCAGTCCCAAAAAGAGATTCAGAGAAGAGAGGAAGTTTCCCGTTCTTGCCAATTGCAGAGCGTGAATACCTTCTGGAATGCGACCCACATTCGAAAAAATGAGCGGCGTTTGTGTGACGCCGACTTCGAGACCATTCCTGATAACTGGCGTGCCAGAATAAATAATCGAGAGATCGCCTATCGTATAGGACAGAATTTCTGCGCTGGTTTTAAGCGCGAGCTCTTGAAGATAAAAGCGTGTGGTGAAGCCTGACTCAACGTTGCCTTTTACCTTAACCACATTGTAGGCGGGTAATTCTGGGAGAGAAATCTCCCCGTATTGTACGACTTTTTCTCGGTTCGAGGCGACGAAGCTATCTGGAAGCACAAAATAATGGTCGCCTGGATAGGTGTAGTTGATCTCAGCGAGCGCCGTTCCGTCAAAAATAGCGCCACCGGCAATCCATGTTGAAAGTCGAATCTCATTCTCAAAATGTTCGCTAAAAAGCACAACTTTCGAAGGTTGAATTTTCGGCCCCAGCCAGGTGAGTGTTTTGGACTTAGCGTCAAACCATCCCATCGGATCACTCGTCAAAAAAGTCTCGGGGTCGTTTGTAAACTCAATGTCAATTTTCCCGTCTCGAATAGGATCGAGAAAAGCATAAGCGTTAGGAGAAATAGGCAGGATAAATGCCGTATATTTCCCTTTCTTAAAAACATAAAATGCTTTTCTAACGCCATCTTTCTCTATGACTGCGTACTTCGAGTCATCTAATTTTGTTGGGGATACGACGTGCCAGAAACCGTTGCTATTGGACGTCAATTGGGCGAAAGAACTTTTATAGAACTTTGGATTTAACCCTGCCTCGGCTCGAACTCCGGTTCGACAGGATGAGAAAAGAAGAATCAAAATTATGAAAAAGTAACGCACGGGGAACCTCAAAAACGAAATTTCGTCGGAGTGTATCCATTTTCGTATGAAAACCAAAGGTGCTTTTAGGGAACAATTCGACATTGGATTGTCTTTTGGGTTCGAACCGGCTAAAGGGTCATCTTTATATGATGTGGACGAAAGCAGTTCCTGTTTTCGGTGAATTTTACGAGGCGAATATGAAACCAATTGTTGTAGGTATTGCTGGTGGAACGGGGTCTGGAAAGAGCACGATAGCGGACCGTATCGCATCAGCGTTTTCAACTGATGTTGTTCTCATGGATATGGATTCTTATTACGCTGACTATAAAGACTTATCAGCTAAAGAACGACGCGCTATTAATTTTGATCATCCAGACGCCTTTGATATCGACCTCTTTGTAGAGCATATCTTTGCACTCAAGGAAGGCGTGACGATCGAGAAACCGGTATATAGTTTCGCGGAAAGCTGCCGCGAAGAGCGGACAAATCGCGTCGATCCCGCGCCAATTATTATCGTAGAGGGGATTCTTGTCTTGGCCGTAAAGCGTATCCGCGAATTGATGGATGCTCGAATTTATGTGGCCACCGATGATGATGTGCGTTTTATTCGTCGTCTGCAACGCGATGTTCAAGAACGCGGGCGAACTTTGGAATCGGTTATTTCCCAGTACCAGGCGACGGTGCGCCCGATGCATCTTGCCTTTGTTGAACCGAGTAAGCGTTATGCAGATGTGGTCATACCGCGCGGTGGGAACAATGATGTTGCAGTGAGAATGGTGGTCTCGGATTTGAAATTACGTGTCCAAGCAGGCGGCGAAAGCGACCATGGAAGGTAATTTTAAGGAAGGACGCTATTGATATATTTGAGGGCTTCCTTTTCGGAAAAGACGCTTGTTAGTAGGCCGTCGTAGCAATCGGCAATTGGACGTTGGAAATCTCGGGAGCTTTCCGTCAGCGCCTTGCATCGCCCCGTGGGTTTCTGATTGCCAGTATCGGATCCATCAAGATTGAGCGCGTATCGCCAAACGATGGTCGATGTTTTTGTTCCCGCTATCCATTTCAGAAAATTTTCTAAATATAGTTTTTGCTGAAGGTAGTTGACTGGCCCTTGAAGCGGCGAGGCGACCGAATACCAAAGGATGGGTTTTTCTAAAGTGTAGAGTCCTTCAAGTCTTCGCAAAAATTGATAGGATTCTAAAACCGAGAGGTCGCCTGTTGGGAAGCTCAGTGTTTCCTCTTCTGGAGATCGATAGGAACGTAACGCAACCAAATCGCCCATCTCAGCACAAGGGAGAATGACGGCTTCAATCGCATCGGCGAAGAGTTCGTTGGTCGTTTCTTGTTTGCTATGAAAAGCCGGAACGATGTTTTTGAGGAAATTATCATAGTTGATTCCGCATCCGACCTTGGTCGCGTTATTGCCTTTTTTGATGCGAGCAACGGCGGACTTGTAGAAGGCCAGGAAGTTTGAAAACTCTCCGGGTGCGAGTCCTTCTTTGCCTAGGAAACGCTCCATTCCGTCACCGATGATGAAATATTTTGGTTTTTGGTTGGCTGCGATCGATTCGATTTCATTCAGTAAGTCCTCAACCATATCTTCACGGTACATGCCGTACGCACCCTTCCCTGTTTTATTTCCGTCAAGATTTCCGTCCCACCGCATATACCAATCGCCAGCGTGTCGGTAGAGATCTAGAACGACGCTTCTCGTTTTAAAGGACGCGCCAGCCTCGGCTTCGGCATCGTCCATTTCTGCGTAAAAATCGGTTGAGCGTGCGCCTAAGAAGGCATTGCTTATTTTCTCGCCAATGAAATCTCCGGCTCCTCGGGCAGTAACGGAAGCTGGAACAGGATACACTTGAAAGTCGCCAAAGGTCTGGGCGGC
>JALSKP010000716.1 GCA_026988815.1 Myxococcales bacterium
CCCGAATATTTTCTTCACTGGGCGAGCCGGTAGAACGTCCATAACCGCGATATTCGATGAGTACGACATGGTATCCAAGTTTAGTATACTTACGCATTCTATACATGGAATCATCAATGGATTCTGCATTGCCATGGGCGTAAAAGACGACGCCACTTTTGGCTTTCTCTGAATCGCTTTTCAAGAAAAAAACATCCACCTTAGCCCCATCGTTTTCGATAAAAAATGTTTCTAGTCCGTCAAGGTCGGGAACAGTCGCCGTTGAGTAAACATATTCAGTTGGAAAAAGAATGGAGCGTGATACTTTCCTTATCAACAAAAAGCCCACAAAAAGCACGAGAGCAAGCATCCAATACGACCGGGATCGTCGTCCCAAAAATCGCCACTTCTGCTCAACATCATCCATTTAACGTCCAAGACGAATTTGCAAGACAGGAGATGAAGAATCATTGACGACCGTTATCACGATTCCCTCTTGTTCGCGTCGTGCATAAGTGAGGAGGTGATCGCCAATTTCGACCTCCGGTCCAAATCTCATATTCCAGGTGTGGGGAAGAAGTTCTTCGTCGAAAAAGCCATGCGATATCAAACTTCTTTGGGTGAAAGAAATCAAAGCTGGTCCGTATAAGGCGAGTTTAATTTTTTCGTCACTCGTATCAGAATAAATATTTTGTAGAGGTTCCCTGACCGGCATGCGATATCCAATGGCCTCGCCTAATAGATTATCTTCCGCTGAAACAGAACCCGTGGCGCGTAAAGCGTCGACAAAATGCGCCTCTCCAGATGCGATGCTTTTTCCCTTATCACAAGTGTATTCTCGGCGAAGGTGAAGAGAGCTTCGCCCCTGTATGACGCTCAAGTTCACGTTAACCGCGCCTTCTTTGGGCAAGGGTTTTTTAATTGTTAAGGTTTCCGAGCGTGGAGAAAAAACGTCGAATTTTTCGATGATCGATCGGTCGAGACGACGCAATACCGCGACAAGACTCAAGTCAGGTCTAGGAATATTTCCGGCGCCACCCAATTCATCCAAAGAAAGAGTGAAATTTACTTCCCCTTTTTCATCCAAGGTGAGGGTCTTCACTTGTGAACTCTGCTCTTTTGTCTGGGCCTTTTTTTCCTGATTCTGACCTGGTGACTTTCCCGCAACGACAAGGTCTAAAGGCGCATTGGGATCAAATTTTGCGAGCAAAGCAGGATAACTAGAATCTACAAAACCGTTGAGGAGTTTACATGTTTGTTCAAGTTCAATACGTCCCTCTTTTTGATCTGCAGGAAGGGCAGAGCGATAGTCGGCGATACGCTCGTGCACCGTTTTTAAGCAGGCCGCAATGTCTTGAATATACAAGCACTCGGCCATATCAAGTTCAACTTGTGAGATCGGATTTTCGCGTAACCAAGCCTCTCCGAAAACACGTTCGGTTAGTCTTGAAACCAGCATAGGCATATCTTCGAAGAGCCCTTTTTTTTCTAAAAAGCTACGTGAGATAACACCGAAAAGACCGCCTCCAGGAATCCCCATTAGGGCTGCAGAAAGGAAAGCGGGAAGACGAACAATGGCATGGGCACCGTAGGTATTTCCGTGATCGATACGGAATTTAGCAATGTCTTTTTCGGCGATAATTTTCGCATCACCAAGCGCACCCTTTCCATAAATACCTTCTAAGACATCAATGTTCTGAGACCCGCCAGCCCATGTATAAAAGGAGCTCAATGAGTCTTCACCAAGCCAGCCGAATCCGGAAATCGCGTCCAATAATTTTTTATGATTACGTCCCATCGTGTCCAGCGTTTCCTCGTAACCGCGTGCGTGGAATTTTTTGGTTTTCGTCTGAACCAAACGTCCTTTGAGATCGATCGAGGGAACGACAATGGCCTCTTCGCCTTTTCGTGGTGAAATCCATTTACCAAAAGCGACCGAGTTGACGAAGATAAGATCTTTATTGGAACACTTTGATCGCAATCCATCGACAGCTTTTTTTATGCTTTTCGGGAAAGCGGGAGCGGGTGTTTTCTCTTTTCCTTTGAGATCTCTTTGGGGGGCCAAAATAACATTTTCGAAAAGCAATTCAAAAGTAGCTCCAAATTTCGCGGCGTATTCAATGAGCGCTTCCGCATTTTCCACGCGTGCGTGGTGGAGGGGTGAAAGGGGAGAACCATCTTCTTTTTTTTCTAATAAATGAGGGGGTTCCCAATATACACCCACAGCGTTTTTTAGAACGCCTGATTTTATCGCCGCAATCGCCGTTTGAAGACCCATTCCGTCCGAGATGCCGAGGATCAACCAAGGTTGGCTTGATGCTGTGATACCGCGTTGATGCTTACTCGCCTGGTCTAAAAGTGCCTCATCAAGTTGGGAGGCAATGTGTTCGATTCGTGCTAATCCAGACATAAAATGCTCGTCTTATTGGGAAATGCTTAGATATCAGCGCCCCGTTACATTGACAAGTTAGGCTTCCAGCTTCTTCAAAAGTGCTCCGAAAAAGTCCCTTATTCACTGCCCTTGGTGGAAATCTGTTGTTCTCCATTTCCCCTTTTGCTAGCGTCATTGCGTATCAATGGAGCCCATGTATGAAATTTTTTAAGATTCTATTTCTTTTTTCCTTCCTCTTCGTCATGAGCGCAACATCGTGTACGGATTCGGGGGGCGAAGGCGGTCCGACCGTTCTTCTACAGGGCGTACCTCAGGGCGTTTTCGAGGTTGGTTCAGTTATTTCGATTACTGTTAGTGCAGAAGGTGCCGATGGCGGCGATTTGGAATTCGACTACGATTGGAAGCCAAAATCAGAAAAATGGACAGTTAAAGAACGTGCAAATTTTTTAACCCAAAGTAAAACGGCGTTATTTAGTTGGGATCCTCTTGCAAGCGATGCGACAAAGGGCGTTCCCATCCAACTTATTTTCATCGTTAGGGATGAATCCGGTCGACGTACCGAAAAAACCGCCTCTATCGAAATTGTGGCTGGAAATGGAAAGCCTGTTTTTTCCAGCAATGTCAGTGAAATCTTTGATCCGCGTACGGGTAAAGGCCTCAGTTTTGAAGTGAAAGTCAAAGATCAAGATTCCGCAGAGGTTGATATTCAAATGGACGAGGCAACGGCGCCGATCGGGGCACGCTTTGAAAAAACGGGTCCATATACCGGGCAATTTACTTGGGAGCCCTCGGCCAACCAATTGGATAAGCGTATTCGAACCGTGCGTTTTATCGCCGATGATTCCCAGTTCGAAAAAGTGAATCACGATGTGACTATCGTCGTACGAAACAACCAAACCGTGGATTTGGATAAAGATCAGACGAAGGCCTCCTGTCCTGATGCAGAAATTATCACCCACAGCCCTTTGGGTTCTCAACGGAGTTTGGAGGATTATAAGGTAGAAGCAAAGATTGCCGCTGGTAGTCGCTTTGATGAAGTCATTTTATTCTGGACGCGCGCCGATGCCTACAACGCAGATTTTGACGATAAAGACGAAAAAGGAAAGCTAATCTCTGTTCCAATGATCGAAGAAGGCGGTGTTTACACGGCCGATATTCGTTCTCAAGCAGGGTTTATCTCCGACCAAGGTTACGCAGATATTAGTTATCAAATTTGTGGCATTGATAAACAAGCCCAAGGCGCTGGCGCCATTATTTGTTCACCGAGTTCGGGTGATTTAGAAATGTTTTACTCCTTCATTGCCTATCCTGATGAAGGAATGTGCGTCGACGATGCGCTCGATGGTGTCGGCGGATCGGGAGACGACGAAATCGCAACGGCCTATGTTGCCGACGACAAATGGGAGACCCGACATATTTGTTCAAGCAGTTCCGATTTCTTTTCCGTGAAATCTCAACCTGGCGAAAAGTCTTTCATTGGCGTGACCTTTAATCACGAAGATCCAAATTTAACGCTGAAAGCCTTAGACAAAAATGGAGACGAACTTCCTCTAGATGTTTCCGCGTGTACAGGTTTGGTGACCTTGGATACCTCGGTTCCAATGGGCGGATCTGCGACCGATTTTTATATCGAACTTAGCGGTAATGAGGCCGCCTATCATGTAAGAAAGTTTACTATTTCTACGGGCAATGCCGGTGAGTGCAACGACGCCGCTCGCGAGCCGAACGAGGATGCGCTCAACGCGAACGAAATTCAAGCAGGAGATTCCTTTGACGCAGAAATTTGTAAGGACGGCGATATCGATGTGTACAAAATTAACCTAGAAGGGGGAGATGTTATTTCTGTAACCCACACCTTCACAAGTGCGGATGGAAATCTTGATATGACCTTGTTTTCTCCCGAGCAGGTCGATGATGTGGGCAACACCGGTGGCGGTGGTGTGGCATTTACCTTTGCTTTTGATAAAGATAGCGAGACCATTGAGTACACCGCCCTGAGTTCAGGACCCTATTACCTTCAAGTCTTTAACAATAACCCTAGTAAAAATCCCTACCATCTTGATGTCCAGGTTCAAGCGGCGCCCCCATGCGATATGGACGAATTCGAAAATGGGAACAATCATTCCCAAAGCAATGCGGCCTTGTTGACCTCGGCAGATTCGCAAATGTTTTCCAATCTCGAAGTTTGTCCAGGGAAAGCGGATTGGTATAAACGAACCGAGTTCAAGGACGTTTTTGTTTTAGGGGAGGTAAAAGTAACCGGTGGCGATGGAACGATCAACGATGTGAAATGGGAAATTTTTGACCTTCAGCAAAACCTGATCGGTAGCGCGACTGTGAACGGTCCGGCCTTAGAATTGAGCTTTACGCCGGCGTCCACGAGCGGCGTCTTTCATAAAATATCGACAACCAGCCAAGTCAATTATTCTTTCGAACTACTTCGTTAACTCAGTTCGCAAAGCACGCATCAAACTCTCCGCCGCACTCATCGTTGAGGCATGCCAAGATATCTTCGGCGTCCAAACAATAGGTCGTTACACACTCTAAAATATCATCGTTGAGTTGTTTTGCTTTTGGTGATGCCAACTTATTACATTCATCTTCACATCGTTGGGATTGGCATTTCAGAGAACATTCGTAGACTTGGGCACACCCGTAATCACGAACGCCCGAACAGATATCCATCGCAAAAGTACATTCGCTCTGTTTACATTCTTCGGTCACGCATTGATAAGCGGAGTCAAGGCAGGTATCTAGAATATTAGATTTTGCGATCTGATCTCCATTAAGCCCTTTATAACACGCCTGCTCACACTTTTCCTCGACACATTGATTAACGCAATCAACGGTTTTGTTGCATATGTTCAATTGAGAAATATCTGATGTGGTTGTGATGGATAGCGTTTCTTCATTCGAAGATCCGCAAGAGCTTAAAAGAACAACGAGAAAAGTAAGTGTGAGAAATGTTTTCATTGTTTAAATCCTGTGGGTTACATTTCTCTTTTCGACCGCTTGCACATTTCGTGTCCAATTTTCTAAAGTAAATTTTTCTCCTCGTGCAATGCGATGAGGTGGTCTTGGCTAGAGAAGGGCTCCTCTCCTTCAGCTGGAAGATTGAGGACATATTCACCCGAGCGGGATAGACACCAAGTTGTGTTCGTATTTTTCCATGGAATATCAAAACTCTCTTTGATGATTCTCTTTTTTAGTTTCTTCTTCTTAATTGGGACGGCATGTTCAATGCGCCGAAACAAATTTCGGCCCATCCAATCAGCGCTCGATAAGTACACATCACACCCATCATTTTCTCCAAAAACCCATACACGAGAATGCTCAAGAAAACGGCCGAGCATGGATTGCACGAATATGTGTTCTGAGATATCTGGGATACCTGGTCGCAAAGAACAAATACCTCGGATCAACAACTCAATTTTAACGCCAGCTGAGGATGCATTGTAAAGCGCATCGATGATGCGTTTGTCCGTTAAGCTGTTCATTTTTGCTCGAATGCGTCCCGCGTTTCCTTCCTTGGCTTTCTGCATTTCCGTTTCGATTTTGGAGATAACCATGTCGGCAAGCGTAAAAGGCGATTGCACCATGAGGCGCAATTTCCTCGCCTTTCCAAGTCCAGTCAGGGTCATCAACATGTCATTAACGTCAGCGCAAATATCATCATCACAGGTAAAAAAACCGAAATCGGTATACAAACGCGCGGTGGCCGGATGATAATTTCCAGTCCCTAAATGTGCATATCTGCGTATTTCCCCATCTTCTCGCCGGACCACCAATGCCAATTTCGCATGTGTTTTGTAGCCTACGACCCCATAAACCACATGTGCGCCGACATCGCGTAGGGCGGACGAGAGCTCAATATTTTCTTGCTCGTCAAAACGTGCGCGTAACTCAATGACGACCGTAACTTCTTTCCCACCGCGCGCCGCATCGATGAGGGCTTGGGAAAGCAAGGAGTGTGAGTCGGTGCGATAAAGGGTCATCTTGATCGCGAGCACACTTGGATCCGACGCGGCGGACTTTATGAATTCAACGACCGGTAGAAAGGATTGGTAGGGATGATGGAGAAGCAAATCGTTGGTCCGAATGGCGTCAAAAATATCGGGCTGGGTCACGCGCGAAATCACTGGCGAATGTGGTGCGTATTTTAGGTCCGGTCGATCGGTTGAGACCACCACTTCGGCCAAGCGATTGAGATTAACGGGGCCATTGACTTGGTAAAGATCTCTACCTTCTAACTCGAACTGGTTGAGCATGAATTGGGAAACCTCTTCATTACAATTATCGGCGATCTCCAGGCGAACAGCATCACCGAAGCGCCGTGCAAAAAGCTCGCTTTCTAGAGCGATCCGCAGATCGACCATCACCTCTTCGTTGACGAAAAGATCGCTATTACGCGTCACACGAAATTGGTGACAGCCTTTGACTTTCAACCCTGGAAAAAGATCCTCAACATGGGCATGAATAACCGAAGAAAGAAAAACAAATTCGTTATCCGTTTTGGCCAGGTGTTCGGGGAAGGCGATGATGCGTGGCAGGGATCGCGGCGCTTGGACGATAGCAACGCCGCTATTTCGACCGAAAGCGTCCTTGCCTGAAACCGAGACAATGAAATTCAAAGACTTATTGAGTACGCGCGGAAAAGGGTGGGAAGGATCGAGCCCAACGGGGCTCAAGACGGGGAGCACTTGAGATTCGAAATAGGTCGCAATCCAGGCTTTCTGTTCGTCGTTCCATTCGCGTCGACGTGAGAATAAAATATTTTCATCGATCAGGGCTGGGATAAGAATATCATTCCAAACCGAATATTGATCGTAGACCTGGGCATGCGCACGCGCGGCGATTTGTGAAAAGAGGTCCAAAGGCCGAGCGCCATCGGGACCAAGAACGGGGTGCTCGTCATTGCGGATTTGGGTCTTCAAACCCGCGACGCGAATTTCAAAAAACTCGTCTAAATTGGTGGACGAAATACAAAGAAATCGAACTCTTTCCAGAAGGGGAATCGCCGTATCTTTGGCTAAATCCAAAACCCGTTGGTTAAACTCCAACCAAGAAAGCTCCCGGTTTATGTAGAGGACTGGATCGTCAAATTGGCGAATATGGAGTTCCATGTCGACATGGGCCGTTTCTTTTTTAGACATAAATCATGAGGTGGTAGAGGATCGTATATAAAGAGAATCACATCAAAATCACCAAAACAAAAGCTGAAAAACAACAGGATTGACCTTTGGTCAATGGCGCTAAAAAATAAATGCGATCTTACTAATAAAAACAATACCTGTGTTGAAAAGAGAGCCCTCGACCGGTAAACCCTTATCTTCAGATCGATAGGAATCGCAGTACCGAAGGAGCCAAGATGGCCAGCATTGAACCCATTGCATTACATAAGACCACACAAGATCGTTACCTAAATTACGCAATGAGCGTGATTACGAGTCGCGCTTTGCCCGACGTTCGTGACGGTTTGAAGCCCGTACAGCGTCGTATTTTATACGGTATGTATAAGAATCTTAAAATTACCCATGAGGCTAAACCTAGAAAAAGCGCCGCGATTGTCGGTGAGGTTATGGGAAAATATCATCCTCACGGTGATCAATCGATTTATGATGCAATGGTCCGAATGGCCCAGTGGTTTTCACTGCGCTATCCGCTCGTGGATGGACATGGAAACTTTGGTTCCCTTGACGGCGATAACGCGGCGGCGATGCGATATACCGAAGCCCGTTTGGATCCACTGGCAAGTGAGCTTCTAGACGAGATCAAAAAAGAAACGGTCGCCTTTCGTCCCAACTATGATTCGACGGTTGAGGAACCCGTCGTCCTACCCTCACAGATTCCAAATTTGCTCGTTAATGGTGCAACTGGAATCGCGGTCGGTATGGCCACCAATATTCCACCGCATAATCTAACGGAGGTGTTGTCGGCATGCATTGCGTTGATCGGAAAACCGAATATGAAGATCAGCACTATCGTTGAACACTATATAAAAGGACCCGATTTCCCTACCGGTGGCGTAATGAGGACCACCAAAGAAGAGATTATTGAGATCTACACCACCGGTGGCGGTCCCGTTAGCGTTCGATCGGAATGGGAAATTGAAAAAGACGGTAGAAAGCGGTGGATTGTTATCACATCGATCCCCTATAACGTAAACAAATCTACTTTAATTGAAAAAATTGCGATCCATATTCAAACAGGAAAACTACCCCAAATTCTCGACGTTCGTGACGAGTCAACCGACGATATTCGCGTCGTTTTAGAACTCAAAAACAAGGCCGATGAGAATATCGCGATGGCCTATCTCTTCAAACATACCAACTTAGAAACACGTTTCCACGTCAATCTAACCTGCCTTATTCCAACGGCAAATCCGCTCGTTACTACTCCGGAGAAATTGGCATTAAAAGATATGCTTGTTTACTTCCTAGATTTCCGACTAGAGATCGTAACGAAACGACTTGAGTACGATCTTTGCCAACTGTTAAAACGTATTCACATTCTGGAAGGTTTTGAACTGGTGTTTAGCGACCTTGACGAGGCCATACGTATTATCAGGAACTCATCAGGAAAAGCGGATGCGGCAAAGGGCCTCATCAAGTATTTTGGTATCGATGATATTCAAGCCGAGGCGGTTCTTGAAACCAAGCTCTACCGTTTGGCCAAATTGGAAATCGATTCGATTATGGAAGAGCTTAAGCTCAAGCGCGCCGAAGCTCAAAGGTTGCAAACCTTACTTAATGATGAAGGCGCCCGTTGGGATATTATCAAGGCTGAGCTTCGCGAATTGAAATCTGCGTATGGCGATTTGCGACGCACCAAAGTCGACGTTGAAATTGAAACCCTTGAGTACGACGAGGAAGCCTACATTATCGACGAAGAAACATTTGTCGTTGTG